>QIHH01000026.1 GCA_003230195.1 Gammaproteobacteria bacterium | reverse complement strand
GGTTCATGATGAATGTTGGCAAAAAAACACTTGATATTTTTAACATTTAATTGTTCGCATAGTACTTTCCATAATGGTGACTGATGTATTGATTGTTTACCGGTAACAAAAAGGACGCGGTTGCCAAATGTTTTAATGATGGTGGGAAGTTTATCAAGGCTTCCTGCACCAAATTCAATGTGGGGAAGGCGGGCGATGGTGAATGGCATTAAGGACACCTCTATTAATTATGAACATAGTAGATTGGAGATCCAAATTTGTCATAGTAAGGCGCGAATCGCAGGTAATAGGGCCTATTGGCAACGCCGCGGTGGCAGATTTGGGATTCAATATATGTGTTCATGAATGAGTAGAAGTGTCTTTCAGTTGTTATTCTTTGGGAAAAAGCCCGATCAGCGGTTCACCTTGGCGTGGTGATGCCATCCACTCGGCAACAGTATTGCGCCAGGCAAGGTAGTGCGCGGTCTCTTTATGTTGCTTTGCCGCCGCTTCATCAACGTACGCCTCGTAGAGGGTAAAACGGCTACTATCTTGCGGAGACTGGAGTATATCAAAGCGTCGGTTACCTGTTTCTTGAATCGATGCGTGGTGATTAATTTCGGTGGCCGTAATAAAGTCACTAACATGAGATTGTTTGACATGAACATGAACCAGCGTTACATACATGGCGGCTTCCTTGTGGTAAAAAATATGTGTCTGAAAAGTGTAGCAGTTTTGCCTGTGAGTGTTTCCATGTGGCAATAAAAAGGGGTGGAAATCACGCGGACTCGAGCTGTTATAAAATTGCTTGCGGTTAGCAGCAACTACCACCGGGTTTAACCCCTTCGATACTGGCTGACACAACATAGTCAGTCACATTATGGTCTGGTGCCCAATCGCGAATGAACGCTTTAGATTCATCTTTTGGTTCAATTCGTACGTTGCAGAAGCCTGCGGTTTTAATTATTTCTTCAAGGTCGCTTATGAGTGATGCGTTGCCCATGCAGCCTGCAATCAATGCGGGATCATTGCGCATCGCTTCAGGTAGCTCAACGGTTGCCACCACATCAGAGATGGCGAGGCGGCCGCCTGGCTTAAGGACGCGAAAGGCATCGATAAACACTTGGGCTTTGTTGGGTGAGAGGTTGATCACGCAGTTTGAGATGATGACATCAATGGTCGCATCCTGAATCGGTAAATGCTCGATCTCACCGAGGCGAAATTCTACGTTTTTGAATTGCCCTTTTTCAGCATTGATACGCGCCTTGCTGAGCATGTCTGGTGTCATGTCGATACCGATGACATGGCCTGTTTCTCCCACTTCATGTGCCGCAAGAAAACAGTCAAAACCACCACCCGCGCCAAGATCAACAACTGTTTCCCCACTTTTTAGTGAGGCGATTGCACGTGGATTACCACAGCCCAGTCCCATATCTGCACCACTTGGTGCCTTGGCCAGATCTTCTTCACTATAACCAATTCGAGTCGAAATAAGGGTATTGATTGCACTGTCATCAGAGACGCCGCAGCAACTACTCTCAATGCCAATCGATTCATTGTTATTTTCGGCGCGTGCCACCTGCCCATATGCATCGCGTACACTTTGACGATGTGCATCTTGTGAGGCGTGGTTTTCTTCGACTTTTGGACCGCAACAGCTTGATTGACTCATAATTAATTCCTTAAGGTGTTAATGACTATAGATTATCTGATTGACTCGGTTGGAAGAAGACACTTAATCGTTCTATCTTTGCTGGCTCTACCCAGCATTCGACATTTTTGCCTTTGCGTTCCATTTCAACCAGTCCAGCACGGTTTAATTCCTTGAGGTGGTGAGAGAGTGTTGAGGGTGCAATATCGAGTCCTTCGCCAAGTTTACCCACACAATAGCGTACTGCCACAGCGGGGATGCATTTTGTACCTGGGGTGCAGCAATTCATCAGACGATTAAAGAGCGTGAGCCTGTGAGGATTACTAAGTGCTTTGAACGCCTCACATAATAGCGTGCTATCTGTTTTATTATTCGACATATTTCGAATTATAGGTTGAACTATGCTGAAGTCAAGTCCTTTCTAAGTGTGATATGTTGAATACTAAGTGATAACTATATTTGTTGTGTGGGGTTGGGTAATCACGAATTTATAGTTACTTTTGAAAATAGTGAGAGGGAGGGAAGATGAAAAGGTGGAATATACGACCAGTCAAATTATGCTTCGTATCCATTATGTTAGCTGGTGGAATGGTTATTCTCTACGGATAAAGCAAATGCGATTTTTTTTGATGCTGTAAATTATTCTCCGAAATCGGTTTCAGTAGAAATAGAAAAAGCTCACGATGGTATAAATAAGGTGAAACTAGAGCTAGTGGTTGGTGAGTGATCCAGCCGTTGTCTACTAACTAAATAAGCACTTTGGGCTGGCCGAAGTGGTAGCCCTGTGCATAATCTACGCCTAATATTTTGAGCTTTTTGAGAACTTCTTCGCTCTCAACGAATTCAGCAATGGTTTGCATGCCAACTACGTGCCCAATGTCATTGATCGAGCGGACTAGGGCGAGATCCATTGGATCGTGAGTGATATCTTTCACAAAGCCACCGTCAATTTTAAGGAAGTCGACGGGCAGGTTTTTAAGGTATAAAAACGATGACATTCCAGAGCCAAAGTCATCAAGGGCAAAGCGGCATCCTTTTTTCTTCAGGGCTCTGATAAAGCGGGTGGCACTTGTCAGGTTCACGATCGTCGCAGTTTCGGTGATTTCAAAGCAAATTTTACTGGGTGGAATGTTGTATTTTTCCAATAGCCCGATGGTGTACTGTAAAAATCTCTCATCGCCAACTGAGTGACCCGATAGATTGATGGAGCACATCTCAAGGTCGGAAAGAGCAGCGTTAGCACCACTTAACCATTCAAAGATGGTATTAATCACCCAACGGTCAAGTTTAGGCATTAAATTATAACGTTCAGCAGCAGGTAGGAATGAATTGGGCATCGCTAATGCCCCTTCTTCATCTTTCATGCGAATCAATACCTCATAATGCTCACCTGTGGCCTGGTTTTTTCCAATTGGGATGATGTCCTGGCGGTAAAGGGTGAAGTTATTATCTTCAAGCCCTTGCGTGATGCGAGATACCCAGCGCATTTCACCGTGGCGCTGTGCAACGGTGGTGTCATCTTCAACGTAGCTATGGATACGATTTCGTCCTGCTTCTTTCGCGGCGTAGCATGCGCTGTCTGCAATACTCATCACCACCCCAAGGCTGCCACTGCTTTTGTTAATGGGGACTAGTCCAATACTCACGCCAACGACGAAACTGTTGCCTTCCCAGGTAAAACGATAGGATTCGACTGCATCACACAATCCTTGAGCGACAGTACGGGCTTCATTGGGCGCACAATATTCAAGCAGCACGGCAAATTCATCTCCGCCCAGTCTTGCGAGCGTGTCATGTTTACGCATCTGTGACTGCAGTAGTGAGGTGATCTGGCGAAGCAGTTCGTCTCCTGCCGCATGTCCGCAGGTGTCATTGACTACCTTGAACTGATCAAGATCCATGTAAAGCAGTGCATGGTCATACTGGTTGGCACGTGCCTGATCAATAGAGTGTTCTAGTCGTTCTTCAAATTCACGGCGGTTAATCAGACCGGTCAATGCATCGTGGCGTGCCTGGTAGATTAACTGCTGTGAAAGTTTTCGTGATTCGGTGACATCATGAAATACCATCACAACTCCGATAAGCTCACCGGACTGATTTCTAATGGGAGCGGCTGAATCCTCAATCGCGACTTCACTGCCATCTTTACAGATCAGTACGGTGTGGTTGGCAAGCTCAACAATACGCCCCTCGTTAATGCATCGCTCTACCGGGTTGACTGATTTTTCGCGTGTAATTTCATTGATGATTCTGAATACATGTTCGACAGGGTGGCCTTCAGCCTCATCATGGCTCCAGCCTGTCAGGTTCTCAGCAACGGCATTGACATAGTCAATTTTGCCATAAATATCGGTCGTAATCACCGCATCACCGATTGATTCAAGGGTGACCTGGGCGCGCTCTTTTTCTTCAAAGAGTTCTTTTAATGCTTTATCTCGCTCTTTTTTACGTTGCGAGATCGTATCAATCATTTTGTTAAAATCATCATACAAGGTACCGATTTCATCATTGCTCTGTTTTTCAACTCGGAAGGTATAATTGTCATCCTGTGCGATTTTATGTGTTGCTTCGGTTAGCTTAATGATGGGCCCTGAGATGATGGTCTGTAAACGGCTAGCAAGATAATAGGAGATCGCAATTAAACTGAGCATGATGTAGAAAATTGTCAGTAGGTAGGTGTTTATTTTTTTATCAAGCGCCTGGGTTGATACGCGAAGATAAATATAGCCGTAAAGTTCATCTCTATAAGTAATCGGTTGGTGTACATGTAACCACTTTCCTTCATATACGATTAATGCCGTTTTGACCAGTGGAGGTGGTGATATCATATTAATCTCATCTTTGTGATAGGTGGCAAATAGGGCATCGTTATGGTTATAGATGATGGCATTAATCACGGAGGGGATTGAGTTGAACCGTTGTAATATTTCTTGAGCCCCTTCCTTGTCTGAAAAGGCTAGCGGGCTGACACTTTCATCACCGACAAGGTGGGCATTGATGATGCTGTTGTTGCTGACATCAAGTTTAAATGCATTGATATCATTATAGATGATGACACTAAAACCGATTGTCATCACCGTGCTGGTTGCGATGAGGATAATCGCAATTAATTTTCTTCTGATCGAGAGGTTTTGTAGCATATTCATTGGCTATTCGCCCCAACTATTTTGGCGATGGATAGTAGTTTGTAGCTAATGTATAAATCAGAGTGTTTGACAGCCTGCTCGTTTATTTCAAAGCGCATTTTTTGCTTTCTAGACATAAAAAAGTTAATCATGACGCCCTTTTCTGCAAAGCCTTTAGTATCTGAAACGGTGAGAATTGATGTGTTTTGTGCCTGCTCGAGGACATTTTCAAGCAAGTTATCTGAAATATTTGAAATAAATAGCAAATGAGTGTTTTGTAGCGTTTCTAAATTATCGAGGTCGTTAACAATGACATTTTTCCCCCGAATTTGTTGGTTTTGATAGATTCCTCTGAGTAACGTTGAAAAATCAGGATTTCCTATGATGCCGATGACGAACGGAGTGGCTTTTTCGTCGGCTGATTTTTCATTAGGCCAATCAATAAAACGCGTGAAACGCTCAAGAAATACCGCCTTCAAGGTGTACTTTCGAGTATCAAAGTCAGTAGTGAGGCCTGGGCTGCTAAATAACAGGGTGGTGATGAGTAAGGTCAGCTTGAGGTATGGCCATCTCGCATTTAAAGTGGGATTGGATGACGAAGTGCTGTCGCTTCCAGTGTAGTCTATAAGCTTCAAGGGGCGCATTAATTTTTAATGTTTTGCTAGTAATCTAAAATAAGAGAACAGGAGCGTAAGTATGATTAACTGACTAGCCGTTTATATTTTAGGAGCTATTGTTCCTACGGTAGTTTTCTTTAATCGCATATATTACAGGTCAGCTTGAAAGCAGACAATCTATATTGTTAAATTTTATGGATTTAAATTGCTTTTCTGAGATAGATTACGACTGTTCTGGTCAACAATACCGGACACATTAACTTACTAATTTCTCGAACTGATCTGGTGACAGATCATTATTTGATGAATGAAGCCAGCCCATTGATCCCTTTTCTGAAATCAACAAACTCCCGGCATAGGCAGATACAGGGTAGCTCATCAGAGAGGCACATCATTCAATCACTGCCGCGGTGTTCAGCACCGCTGCCAGTACGCCTTTATCAGCCACACCCGGAACGGGTCAACCTCAAATGGACAGAGACCTTTACACGAGTCTATTTTCCGCTCCAGCTGCGTTATAAATGATCTCAAAAGAGTCATTTACTGCGTGTAAACTTCATTCTTTCGGTCATTGTTGCCTTGCTGGAACGAAAACTAGTTCTCGTGTAAAGGTCTCTGTCCATTTGAGGTTGACACGTTCCGTGACCGATTGAGACCGCTTTTAACGCCGCCAGAGGAGAAAAGAACAATGATGCAAATGCCTTAGAGTGAAAGTGATTTACTCATCCTCTTCCAAAGGTGAAAACCTAGCCACAAACTCAATCTCTTTATCACCACGTTTCATCAATAGTGGCAACCATGTGCCGTGGCTGGTGCGCTGCACGATTGAGATTACCTGAATCATACGGGTGATTTTTTTACCGGCGGCTTTTACAAAAATATCGCCTTTTTGCAGGCCAATCGCTTCGGCAATGCTACCTTCGACCAGTTTGGCGACACTCACTTTTTCTTCGTCTTCTTCAAGATAGACGCCGAGTTTTGGTTTTGGTTGCGTGCTCTCTGTTTGCATCGTCATGCCGATGAGAGCATCGGCGAACTGGCCGTCGATTCCTTCGCAGCCGAAGTCATCGTGCCATGCGATCATGGTAGTGACCTCTTTCTGCCCCAGTGATTTGAGCTGGTCAGGTGTGCCGTAATCGTTAATGACATGGCC
This sequence comes from Gammaproteobacteria bacterium, assembly GCA_003230195.1. Lineage (GTDB taxonomy): Bacteria > Pseudomonadota > Gammaproteobacteria > SZUA-140 > SZUA-140 > SZUA-76. Next base: position 8,323 of record QIHH01000026.1, on the reverse strand, counting down.
ACTACCCATCACACCGACAAAGAGTAGTGACGGGTTTTTTTCAGTTTCGTGAAAGATGATCTGCGCCATCGCGGCATCCCATAATGTCTGTCCCTGCAGGAAGCGTTTGAAGCCAGGACTTTCGAGGGCGGCAGCAGTATCCTGTTTGTCTTTCTTTACGCTAGGCTTGTGTGCGCTGTGTTGTTGATAAATTGTGATCAGCAGGTTTTTATAGCCTTCACCCGGTGGTGCAGGGTCGCTAACCCCTTCGCGATCTTCCTCTTTGATATTTTGCCAACCCTCTTTACGCACCTTTTTAAGCAGGCCCTTGCTGACGTTAAGGGCGTGAATCGGGATTTGGTTCATGCGTGCGAAGTGAAATAACGGCATGTAGTATTTGGCATCAAAGTTCCAGTATTTTTGCCAGTTAGACTGCTCAAGAAATTCGGTTTCGGTTAGTTTACCGGCAATCCATTTATCCAGTACCGGTTGGGCTTTGCGCGGAAACATCTCAAAACCAATCGCCATATTGGGGTTGAGTGTATACAGTGCTACTAGTGTGTGTAGCTCCCAACGTTGGTGGTCTCCCTGAGCATGGTGTTCACCGAGCAACACAACACGTCCTTGAGCGGCTTCTCTGAGGAAATTGTTGCTATCGATAACCGCCATGTCATCGGGGTTGTACCATTGGTTGGGTACGATGCAGCGATTGTCAGCAGTACCCGTATGGTCAATCACCTGATGTGGGTCTGCTACATCTGCTGCATGGGAAGCTGAAATGCCGCCAGCCAGCATTGTGATAAGGGCTGCACTAAAAAGTCGATTGGTCAGTTTTTTCCGAAAGATCGGTCCCGTACATAATCCATGCATGTTATGGTCCTTGTCAGGTCATTAATAATAGTGTTGATTACATACTATATTGATCGCTTAGGTAATGTAAACCAGTTGGTTTGGCTCGGTACGTGTCTCCATGCTACTGGATACCGATCGCCTTACGCGCAGCCATAGCAGTAGCAAGCGCTGTTTCAGCCTCTTGATTGATCACGGTAAAGTGACCCATCTTACGTCCAGGACGAGCAGACGTCTTGCCATACAGATGTAGCTTTAGATCGGGGATTTGATTCAGTAGCAGCCAGTTCGGCTCACAACTGTCATTACCCTGTTGAAACCATAGATCACCCAGCAGGTTAACCATGATCGAATGGCTATGCAGTGTTGCCGCTCCGAGTGGCAAGCCACACAGCGCGCGTAGTTGTTGTTCGTATTGACTGGTGACACAGCCATCGAGGGTGTAGTGACCGCTGTTATGCGGACGTGGTGCGATCTCGTTGATCAACAGTTGGCCGTCGCTGATAAAGAACTCCACGGTGAATACGCCGACGTAACTGAGCAGGGCAGCGAGGTTACTGGCCATCTGTTCAGCCTGTTGCTGCAGTGCTGGGGTGGTGCGAGCGGGCACGATAGTCATATCGAGGATGCCGTTGTTGTGATCATTCTCGGCCAGTGGAAAACAGCAGCACTGGCCATCTGCGCTGCGTGCCAGTACCACGGAGACTTCTAGGTCGAGCGGTAACATGCGTTCGAGTACGCAGGGAATATTAAAATTACGATAGGCGACTCTGGCTTCTTCGATCGATGAAACCCGTACCTGGCCTTTGCCGTCATAACCAAAACGGGCGGTTTTGAGAATTGCAGGAAAGAGTTCATTACTCGCACTATCTAGGTCACTTTCATTTTCGACCGAGATAAATCGTGCGGTGTTAAAGCCGTTGTCACGCAGAAAGGTCTTTTCACGGATGCGATCTTGCGCAATGGAAACAGTATCGGCAGATGGTGAGACTGGCATCGTCTGCGCAAGCTGTTCGAGCACGGCAGAGGGCACGTTTTCAAATTCAGTGGTGGCAGCTGCACACTGTCGGCTGAGTTGTGTCAGTGCGCTCTGGTCATCGTAATTGGCGACGATATGGTCGTCGGCGATCTTGCCCGCGGGCGCATCGCTATCGGGGTCGAGCACAATCACTTTGTAGCCTAGCTCATGGGCGGCATGTACGAAAAAACGGCCGAGTTGGCCGCCGCCAAGTAGTGCGAGTGTCGCCGGTGGGGCGATCATGGGCGGGGTCATGGTTTATCGTCAAGTGCCATCGCGAAGACGCGCTTTTTTTGGCTTTCACGGAAATCGGCCAGTTTTTGTGCTAGCGCAGCATCTTCGGTGGCGAGCATTGAAATTGCAAACAGTCCGGCATTGACGGCACCTGCTTCACCAATGGCGAAGGTCGCAACTGGTACGCCTTTCGGCATCTGCACGATTGAGAGCAATGAGTCCTGCCCTTTGAGGTAACGCGAGGGTACTGGCACGCCAAGTACCGGCAGTGTGGTTCTGGCGGCAATCATGCCTGGCAGGTGAGCCGCGCCGCCAGCACCGGCGATAATCACTTTGATGCCACGTGCCTTGGCTTCACCGGCAAACTCAAACATCAATTCCGGAGTCCGGTGGGCTGAGATTACCTGTGCTTCATAGGCGATGCCGAAATCAGCGAGTGACTCGGCGGTCTGACGCATGACTGGCCAGTCACTGTTACTGCCCATAACAATCGCTACCTGGACCTGATTTTCTTGCATGAATGCCTCACTTAAGCGCGTATCTGATTGAATAGACGACATTATACCTGATCATAAGGGGCAGTGGCAGGCGCCTCGTGGTGCTCATGATTAGCACCACGATGGGGCTTCTAGCGTGATTGTAAACAAGGTGTATTTCATCAATATTGAGCTGTTTTAATTAAAATGTACAAAATATACTGTTTTTATCTGGAGGGCGTTGAATTTGCTCTGAATCAGCTTAACCCCCCCTTAAGATGATGGATTATAATGCCGCTAAGTTTTGAAGAAGGTAAGTGTTTTATAGGTTCTATATGAAGTTTTAGTGTGCGAGAGTATATGGAAAAGAAGTTTTTAAATATTCCGTTGAGATCTGATGATGCGCCAGATTTGATGGAGGTGAATGAATCTGCCATCAAAGACTGGATCAAGGCGCTACCGACATTAGACTTTGCCGCGAGTTGTGAGCAAATGGTAGATTTATTGAGTGACATTAATCGGCATCAGCTTGAACTGCCAGTGCGTGTTATGGCGATGAGCTTATTATCGGTGCGAGTTGAAAAACTCCACCGGATTATGCCACGTCACTATGAAAGCCAGTCGTTACCATTGAGTGAAAAACAACTGGTGTTGAAGATGCTGGCACAGGAGTTGTTTGTGGAATGTGCGCTTGGTCATAAGATAATTGTCAGTGACCTAGTGGATAATAGAGAATTGTTGACACAAAATAAAAAGGTACTTTTTTTTTCAATTATTAAGGCGATGCATTATATGTCGTTGGGGTTGATCGAGCGATTTCTGGTTTATCAATCAGCCGATAAAGGTACTTGGCACGATTTCCATAAACTCTTTGTGATTTCTGAGCAGATGGGAATGCTGGATATTACCATTAGTGGTAATGTGGCACGTGGCGAGGAGTCGACCTCGATTAATGAACTCTACAGAAAAATGTTGCTATTGTCACTTGCTGATATGTCTTGTCTTATGATGGGTGAAGCAGAAAAGGTTTATAAACAGTTGGCGGCTTGGTCTAGGTTAACCGCTTTATCAAAGCTTGATGACTCTTTTCGTGAAGGTGTGATTGTCGACCTTGGGATTGACGAGCCAGCTAACCATGTCTTTTCAGAAAAACCGATTAAATTCCTTAATGGACGTCTGTTTAATCTTGGACGTTTGCTGGAACACCTTGATGAGCAGATCGATGTGCTGACAGAGCAGAGTATGGCAGGTAAGAATATGCTCGGTGCCAGAGCAGAGCAAGCGATGTATATTCGTTTGCGATTTACCTGGGGAGTGCGCAGCGAGCGTGGCGCTGTGCGTGAACCGATTAACACAGCGATAAAGCTGATAAGCGGTTTGCATGATTGTCATCGTGGTTTGAGTAATAAAAGGAACTTTAACCCAGAGCACGATGAATTACAGTTTGATGCTGAGTGGAATGATGTGGGCGATACCTCTGAGGCACTAGCGTTGGTGCCTGAAGAGGAGAGTCCGTGGGAAAAGGATGTGATTGAAGCGCGCGCAAAGGCTAATTTCAGTGGTCATCGTATTTCTCAGTTTGATGGCAATAGTCGTAAAGATGCCTGGGAGAAAGTTTATTCAACATCAGTAATCGAGCAGGCGCGTTATGAAAATAGGGCGTTACAGGTGACCGATTGTATTCAGGTTGAGACGAGTACTGGTGGCATGGCAATTATCTGTGACAGTGGACAATCAGAAGCTTCGCTTGCGGTTGGTAAGGTCGTGGCGATTTCGCTGGGCGATGTTCAACCACCACAGTGGCAAACGGGGGTGGTGCGCTGGTTGAGGATGTTGCCAGACCATGATATTCGTTGCGGTGTTCAGATTCTCTCTGATCATGCAGAGACCATTGCGACGAAATCGATAAAGGGCGCTGGTGAGGAGGGTGAATATTACCGCTCTATCCTGATTCCAGCGGAAGAGGGCTGCCCTGCTAGTGTGTTAGTACCTGCCGCCATTTTTAGCCTGAATACTATTTTGAGTGTTGTGACGGTCAGCCAGTTGAAATATTTTAAATTGAAAGGATTGCTTAATAATAGTGCTTCTTATAACCAATTTTCATTTGATGAGATTAAAAAGCCGAGTATGGGGATCAATTTGAAAGCAAAGATAGATCGCAATCGCCGCTCATTCTGAGATAAATCCACGCCCTTTTTACACCTGATTAGAGTGAGAAAAACTGGATTTATGAGCGTTTATAGTAGATGAGAGGGCATTCTTTTGCTGGCGGCACCCGTTGAATAATAAATTCGGCCGCTTCAAAGGCTCCGCAGGCTTTACCGTAACGACCAATGGTTACCTGGTACTCGGGGTCAAGTCGGCATCTTCCTAATGGGTTTCTGCTAACCTTCCAATAACTGCACTGACCGCATTTCGCGTTGGTATATTTGCTGGATGCCATAGACCTATTTCTGGTTAAGTGGGTATAGTGTTTTATCATCGGAAATTCTTTCCGATGCGGGTTATTTCCGTTTTTTCCAATACCTTTGACGGCAGCACCTAGCAAATAGTTTAGCTTTTCATAAAGTTTTTGTAAGAGACCTTTGCACGAGAACTAGTTTTCGTTCCAGCAAGGCATAAATGATCGAAAAAGCGGCGTTTACACGGAGTAAATGTCGTGCTTTATCCGTTACTCATCCATCATCTTTCCCGGTTTTTCTATCTGAGTGCTTAACCTATCCTTCAGGGCGAGCTAAGCCTGTTTCTGGTTCAGTTTTGGTTGGAATCTAGCTGAAATTTAATTTCCCTTGAAAGTTCTCTAAAAGTTCTCTATGCTTGATTCAGGTTAATTAATAAAGGCGGGAGACGATTTATGCTGACCGAACTTGAGCAACGCATTCTGGATGCGATTCGATTTCACATTACCGAGCAGGGGCGTTCGCCGACGTTGGTGGAGATTGGTGAGGCGGTGGGTGTTGGTTCAAAGGGTACGCTACATCGTTACGTACAGGGGCTAATCGGTAAAGGACAGCTGGTGCGCAATCACGCCGGTTGGCGTGGTTTGCAGTTGGTCGATGATGATGCTGAAGAAGAGCAAGAAAGCTTGCCGTTATTGGGTGAGATTGCAGCGGGCTTGCCGATTGAGGCCATTCCTGGGCACGACCGCGTTAACCTCGTTGATTTCTTTATGGGGCCAGATCGTTTCATTCTTAAAGTTGTGGGGGATTCGATGATTGATATCGGTATCCTCGATGGAGACATGGTGGTGATTCGCCATGCGCAGCAGGCCTACAGCGGTGAAATTGTGGTGGCACTGATCGATGGTAACGAAGCGACCCTGAAGCGTTTAAAACACACCAATGATGGACGGGTAAAGTTGCAGCCAGAAAACAGCACGATGGAGCCCTTTACTTATGCCGCACACCGGGTACGTATTCAGGGTGTGCTGGTTGGCCAAATGCGTAGCTATCTATAAAGCAGCGTGGTTATCCATAATCATAATCGACAGGAGGTGAATCATGAAAACCATCACAAAGATTAAAAAAGATCCGCTAAACCGCAGCTCTGTGCACTGGCCGAAGGCGATAATTCTGGTTGATATGAATGCCTTTTTTGCATCGATAGAGCAGCGTGACTGCCCGCAGTGGCGTGGTAAATCGATTGCAGTTACCAATGGTGAGCAGGGTACCTTCATTATCACCTGTTCATATGAAGCGCGTGCCTATGGGGTGCAAACCGGTATGCGGTTAAAAGAAGCGCGCCGTCTTTGCCCAGACTTGATTCAAGTCCCGGCAGACCCTAAACGTTATGCGCAAGTATCACAAAACATTATGCGCGCGCTACATGACATTACGCCGGATGTTGAAGTCTTCTCAATTGATGAAGCCTTTCTCGATGTGACCCGTTGCCAAAAATTGCACGGTACGCCGCTGCGGATTGCGCGCATGGTGCAGCAGAAGGTGTTTGAGGTCTCGGGTATTCACTGCTCAATTGGGGTGAGTGGTGATAAGACCACCGCCAAGTTTGCCGCCAAACTGGTTAAGCCCAATGGCCTAACCGTGATTCCACCGTGGGAAGCGGAGCAGCGCTTACGAGAAGTACCCGTGACTGAACTATGTGGCATCGCAAAAGGCATCGGCGGTTTTCTGGCGCAATACGGTGTGCACAAATGCGGGGATATGAAACAGATACCCATTAGTGTATTGGCACGTCGTTTTGGTAATCTCGGACGACGTATATGGCATATGTGCCAAGGCACTGATCCCAGTAAGGTGAGCATTGATACCCAACCGCCGAAATCACTCGGGCATGGCAAAATCATGCCACCGAACACCACCGATGTCGATGTGATTGAGACTTATCTATTGCACATGAGCGAAAAGGTCGCAGCGCGTCTACGTCGTCACGGCATGCAGGCGGGGCGTTTCTTTATCGGTCTGCGAGGAGAATACGGCTGGATTGGCGGGAAATATCAAGCAGGGATTCCGATTGATGATGGCCATGGCATCATGACGCTCTGCCGCAATATGCTCAACACCCACTGGTATGGCGAGGCGGTGCATCAGGTGCAGGTAACCGCACTGAACCCTACTATTGCCAACCACCAGATTGAACTCTTTTCACCACGGGTTGAACCGCATGGCCGCGAGGTCAATGTGGTGATGGATCAGGTGAATGAACGTTACGGTGAATTCACACTCACCCCGATGCGTCTATTAAAGCGTTCCAGTATGCCCAATGTGATCGCGCCTGCATGGAAGCCAACAGGGGTTCGTCAGACAATTTAACGAATGGTTTAGCGGAAACAGCTTAGGCAAACGGCCGGGCTGTGATAATTCCGCTTTAGATTATTGAGCACTCCCTGATCGTTCTGATTGTTTGAGGGGCTGTCTGAGTTAACACATGAATATCGATAACAAAGGTAACAAGGAGATGATGATATGAGTGATTCAATGAAACAGGTTATAGGCCTGATGGTCGGGTTGGTTTGCTGGTTTTTCTTCCTGGTGTTGCTTTTTAATGAGGCAACCACGGCATATGCATTGGTATTTCTATTTATTGGTATCTTGTTAAAAGGATTGGGCAGTGTGTTTCATCTACCGGGTAATGCGTTACTGTCTGGTGTGGTACTGGTGTTGATACTGCCATTTGGGGAAGAACGCGAGAGAGGTCTGTCTCAGGCGTCGAATTCGAATAAACGTTGAATAGCGTCATTGATTCTGATTCGAATGGCATTCAGTGGTACTTATTAGATTTAACAGCATAAATTCTGCCTTCTCTTGAAGATGAGCATTCAGCTAATTACGACAAATCACCTGTTTTTATAGGCTCCTACTTACGTGGGAATGACTCGTCTGGTTCCTCGGAAAAGAGATGCTGGCGCGTCCAATTTCCATTTTAATTTAAAATATAAGTATTCGCCTACATACTTTTCAAAGAATATATGTCATAAGATGTATTTTATAGAAAATAATAAAAATAGACTTATGGCGTGCTTTGATCTGATCTATTCACTTATTTTGATAGCAAAATAAATTCCTACTCCATCACTGAATGCGAGAGTGCGCCGGGTATAACGAGCGTATTCCCTGTTATTTGTGAAAAGGGGCGGGTATTGACTCGGTAACGGACTCAACAGAATGAATATGACCAGTGCGCCATTGCGTTTTATTGGCAAGGTCGAAAATATCAATGTAAGTGAAAATACACACAGGGATACACATAATGAATGAATTCATTGCCCATCGGCGAAAAGATGGGGAAGAGCAGTCGCTTGAAAGCCATC
>QIHH01000189.1 GCA_003230195.1 Gammaproteobacteria bacterium | reverse complement strand
CAATACATCAGTCACCATTATGGAAAGTACTATGCGAACAATTAAATGTTAAAAATATCAAGTGTTTTTTTGCCAACATTCATCATGAACCCTCCCCTCAGTTAATTGATAATATCTGCGTAAAACATAGAAATGACAAAATTGAGTGTGTGGTTGGCCTTGGTGGTGGCAGTGCACTGGATTAAAAGTCAATCATTCCGTGATGGATTTTCTGGAAGGCGTTGGCCCAGAGCTTCCTTACCTAGGACCTGCCGTACCCTTTATCGCCATCCCAACCACCGCGGGAACGGGTAGTGAGGCAACAAAAAATGCGGTGCTAAGCCAGCATGGCAAGCATAGTTTTAAGAAATCATTTCGTGATGATAAGCTGATCGCAAAGCAGGTCATATTAGACCCTCGCCTGCTCGCAAGTTGCCCAAAGACACTGATCGCCGCCAACGGCATGGATGCAATCACCCAACTGATGGAGTCTTACACTTCCACCAATGCTAACCCCTTCACCGATTCACTCGTACGTAGTGGCTTATTACTCGCCAAAGATGCGTTGTTTGAATGGTATGAAAATGGCTCATCAGCTACCCAGGCACAGGGTGAAATGGCTTATGCTGCCTGGCTTTCGGGAATCACACTAGCTCAGGTTGGGCTCGGTTCAGTTCATGGGCTTGCCTCACCACTAGGCGCCTTCTTCCCCATTCCTCATGGCGTGGTATGCGGTACCCTGCTGGCGGAAGCAACAGCAATCAATATACAGGCGATGCAACAACGGGAACCCAACAACCCAGGATTAAAAAGATATGACGACTTAGCGGAATGGTTAACAGGTAAACAGTTCGAAGCTCAGGCAGTTGCACGTGCCGCGCTCATTGCACTGTTACGAGAGTGGGTGATACGGCTCCAACTGCCACGCCTCTCTTCATATCAAATCAGTGAAACTGATTTTGCACGCATCATCGACAATGCGCGCGGCAGTAGCATGAAAACCAACCCAATTGTTTTAACAGACGATGAAATCAGGACAATATTAAGCGCTAGGCTATAACACTGAAGCGCTAAAAATTAGTGCTGATGCCCACCTGTACCGTGTGCGTGTCCATGGGTGATCTCCTCAACGCTGGCATCACGAATATCAACTACTTCAAGATCGAAGGTGAGTATTTTACCTGCAAAAGGGTGATTGCTGTCCACAGTCGCCATAAATTTACCCATTTTGATCACCGTAACTTGACGTGTGCCTTGCTCGGTTTCAAGCGTGGCAACCATGCCTGGCTTCCATTTTTTAGCGCTCTGCAGATGTTTAACCGGTACGCGTTGTACAGCCCCCTCAACACGCTTACCATAAGCATCTTCAGGTGTTAATTCGGCACTAAATTTATCACCGACCACCTTACCAGACAGTGCATTTTCAAGTCCGGCCATCATATTGTTGTAACCATGTAGATAGGCCACTGGTTCACCATCTGTCGATTCAAGTACTTGCTGCTGCTCATCTTTCAACACATAGAGAAACTGGACTACTTTTTTGTCTTCGACCTTCATTCCTGACCCCGATAAATACACACTATTTTACACCCCATCCGCACTTCTCGCATAGGTGAAACATCAAAATTGTCATCTTAACCGGGAAACCGCTTGGAATTCAGGCGAAGGGAAACGCTCCTAGTATCTGTCTGAGAATGAAACGTCTGCTACGGAAAATTAATTTTGAGGCTGATTTTTCATTCCAAGGCAATCACCTAGGCATAATAGTCGACTATTCGAGATGAAAGCATCATCTCTTCCTGCTCGTTATCGGTTACATCATCAATTCCACTGCCACCATCACGTTCAGCAGCATGCTCATCATCTAGCTCCCTTTGCTCCTGATCTGAGGCCCGCTGCTGTTGAGCAAACGATTGATCAGAAACATCAACATCAGACAGGTTCACCCCATTATCCGACAGCATCTCACGTAATCTTGGCATTGCCGCATCTAGCGCATCGCGCACAGCACCATTTTGAGCTGTAAAATGAATCGTTGTTTGATCATTTTGCACACTAATTTTCACTTCAATCGGCCCAAGGCTCACTGGATTCATCTTTAGCTCAGCAGACTGCACCTGACTGCTGACCATCCACTTCACTCGACTGCCCACTTCTTCCCCCCAATTAGCCTGTTGTGAGAAAGGGGTATTAATCGATCCCTGCATCTGTGCCTTTGCCTCAGTGCTGCCCTTTGCCTCGGCTGAAAGTGTCGTCAAATTGCCTAATGTACTGCTAAACGAGTCACCAATCCTGTTTTCACCGCCGCTCGCAACGGCTGACTGCTTCATCAACATTGCATCACGCCACATATTAGAAAGCTGAGCGTTATTACCAGTCATTACCGCACTCTCAAGTTGAGGCAGCAGACGAGTTCCTGAAAGCTCACCCTCAAGTGGTTCAATTGACGCAGAGGCCAACGACTGCCTCAATATTAAATCTTGCTGCAATTTATGCAGCCCCTGTCCTGCGATTTGTGCCGCGGCATTACTCGAGGTGGCTAGCTGACCAGCCAAATCATGCACTCGATTTGCCACATCAGTGACTATCAGCGAAGAAACTGCAGGTTGCAGCCCAACATTAACCGGTAACACAGCACCCTCATCAAGCAATGCTGTGTCAGCTTGGTTTTCGTCCATCATCATCTTTAACTGGTCATTGGCATCACGCTTGCTAAACCCCAACACGGTAGTGGGCGGTAACAATTGCCGCTCAAGCGGTAACGCCTGCGTCACCTGGGGTTTGAACTGCGCCTGCTCAGAATGAGCAGCTGAAGTCATCATATTCGAGAAGAGCTGCGGGGATGACTGAACGCCTGAAGTCCCATTAACATTGCCATTCAAGCCTGTAGAGGCTTGAGAGATAACATTTTTCACATTAAACCTTGATGCTGTGTTGCTCACTAAGTCTTGCATAAAAGTATTCCATCATCTCCGCATCGACCAAATGAATCGTGCTGACATAAGACACAAAGCAAGGAGCGTGCCAGGGAATCATCAAGGCAAGGTCACCGTTCTATTGAGGGCGCTTGTCCCTCCCCATGTGCTGTGATCGTTCGTCACTTTCAGACTGCTCACGTTTCTCACTTTCCTGATGTTCCTGCTGCTGGTAACGATCGACCACTTTATCCAGCGCCTGGTGATGCACACGAGTCTGCATCCAGGCATCATGTTTCTCTTTCAGTTGTACTTCGCAGGATGCTAGCTGCACCTCCTGCTGCTTAACTGCCACCACCAAGCGTGCAATAAAGTGCCGATAATCATTTATCTGCGCAATGTTCAGTCCATTACGTCCATTATCGTTCAAACGTTGGGTGTACTCAGTATGGTACTGACGCAATTCAATCAACTTGGCCTCTTGTTGATCCATCACTTTTCGGTATTCATTTAATACCAAGGCCGCATCATCTTCTCGATTTTGGGCGATTTTAATCACTGGTTTTAGACGCTTCGACTTCAGCATTTTACTTCAGCTCAATAGTCACTGCGGTGGTAACACAGTATTAACGACTGGCATCGGACGATTAAGTAGCGCTGAGAGCTGCTGCATACCACTTTGTAGAGTCACTGACTCTGAAACATTTTGTTGCAAAAAATCCCTTAAGTAAGGATAAAAATCAATCGCCGCATCAATTTCAGAATCACTTCCGCGGGTATAGGCCCCGACGCTGATCAAATCTTTATTCTGTTGATAACAGGAATAAAGCTGCTTAAAGCGCATCACTTCTTGTTGATGAGAATCTGTGATGATCTCAGTCATCACACGACTAATGGATTGCTCAATATCAATTGCGGGATAGTGCCCCGCATCCGCGAGCTTACGTGACAACACAAAATGACCATCAAGGATCGCACGCGCGGCGTCAGCAATCGGATCCTGTTGGTCATCGCCCTCGGTTAACACTGTGTAAAAAGCGGTGATTGAACCACCATTCTCAGCGGTACCCGCACGCTCAACCAATTGCGGTAACTTGGCAAACACGGAGGGAGGATAACCCTTGGTTGCCGGCGGCTCACCAATCGCCAACGCGATTTCACGTTGCGCCTGTGCGTAACGGGTTAATGAATCCATCAATAGTAAGACTCGTTTACCTTGGTCTCGGAAATATTCTGCAATGCTCGTCGCCAACATCGCACCATGCATTCGCATCAATGGTGGATTATCAGCTGGTGTTGCAACTACAACGGCCCTGGCCATTCCCTCTGGGCCAAGAATATTATCAGTGAATTCCTTTACCTCTCGCCCACGTTCACCAATCAAACCCACTACTACCACATCAGCATTAGTGTAACGTGTCATCATACCAAGTAAGACACTTTTACCCACACCACTGCCTGCAAATAGACCCAATCGTTGTCCCCGACCGACCGTTAACATGGTATTAATTGCTCTCACACCGACATCAAGCGGCTCTCTGATTGGCGGACGACGCAACGGATTCATTGGCCGTGCATTCAATGGCACACTCGTATCAGCAAGTAATGTGCCTTTATCATCAAGTGGCCGACCAGCCCCATCAAGCACACGCCCCAGCATATTTTTACCCACCAGTGCTTCATAGGCTTGTGCAGAAGGAACTACCTTTGCATTCGGAACAATTCCCTGCACTTCACCACTGGGCATCAAATAGGTTTTATCACCTGAGAAGCCAACCACTTCTGCTTCAATCGGAGGCGAGCTAATGCTACTAATTAAACAGCGGCCGCCAACCGCAACCTGACAGCCCACCGCTTCTAGTGTGAGACCGACCATGCGTGTTAACTTCCCTTCAACCACTAGTTTCGGTGGTTCACCTAATTTATTGCGATAAGTCTCAATTCGCTGCTTCCAGATATGACTACGAGGATGCATTAGTGCCGTCCCCCTCTCGTTGACCACCCATTAATTCAGCAACAACAGCCGCGAGGCGTGTTTCGATTGAGGCATCCAGCTTTGCATTTTCAGTTGCCAAACGACAACCACCCCGTGTTAACACAGGATCATCAACCAATTCCCAACTACCTTGCTCAGTGATTGAGAGTGATTTTTTTAATAATACGGTATCTTCGGGATGCAAAAATATCTTAATCGTACGAGAACTTGATGGTAATAAAGCGGCAGCTTCTCGCACCACTGCAACAATTTCACCAGGGTTCATTTTAATTTCACGTCGCACCATGTGCCTAGCAATCGTCATCGCTAATATGACCAGCTCATTAACCACTTCGTCATCAAGTTCAACCAATGGTTTTGAGAGTTGCCGAGCTATCTGTGCAAGATCCTTCGCTTGCTGCTTCAAGCTGGCCTGTCCAGCCATCACGCCCTCCAGCTTTCCTTTGACCAGCCCTTCGTCGTAACCTTTCTGGCGACGTATTTCAATCTCTTTATCAGTCGGCTTCGTAACTCCTTTGCACACAGTACCGGCAGGCCCACCCACATCAGGTATTTGCCAACGCGGACAATCCTCTGAATCTTCCGAAAGAATAATACGATTAGACATATTCTTCCGAACTCTTACCGCCCAGCTGGATATCACCCGATTCAGCCATACGCCTTGCAATCGCAAGAACCTCTTTCTGTGCCACTTCTACTTCACTCAGTTTCACTGGACCACGAGCCTCTAAATCATCTTTCAACATTTCAGCCGCTCGTTTAGACATGTTGTCAAATATCTTCGACTGCATTTCAGGCTCAGAACCCTTCAGTGCGAGTATCAATGTCTCAGAAGAGACCTCTCTCAATAACGCCTGAATACCACGATCATCAATTTCAGCGAGATCTGCAAAAACAAACATAAGATCCTGAATACTTTCACTCAGTTCATTATCAAACTCAGTGATCTGATCCATAATCAACCCTTCTTCAGCACTATCCATAAAGTTAAGGATGTTTGCAGCAGTTTTAATCCCACCAACAGTGGCAGATTTAACCGCGGTGTTACCCACAAATTGCTTCTCAATAACATTATTTAATTCTTCAAGTGCCGCCGGTTGAAGTCGATCAAGCGTTGCTACTCGAAGTAGTACATCTAATCTTACTTTCTCGGGTAAAAGGCTAATCACCTCTGCAGCCTGTTCGGCATCAAGGTATGACAGCACTACTGATATAATTTGAGGATGTTCAAGTCGGATCACCTCAACGACTGCACGTGGATCCATCCACTTAAGCTGTTCCAAGCCCGATGAACTGGTTCCCATCAAAACACGGTCAATCACACTGCTCGCTTTATCTTCACCTAACGCCTTAATCAGGACACTTTTCAGATATTCATCAGAACCGACACCAAATGTTGTTTCATTATCAGCGGTTTCACAAAACTCGCCTAACACCCCATCCGCCTGTTCTTGAGAAATATTCTTTAAGCCTGCCATCGCAGCACTCACGCGGTGAACCTCTTTAGGGCCAATATATTTTAGTACTTCAGCGGCCTCTTGCTCGCCAATGCTCATTAATAAAATTGCCGCTCTATCAACTCCTGTTAATGCCTCTTTTTTATCCACCATCAGTAGCTACCCAGTTGTTCACGACCTGTGCTACACGTTTAGGATCCTGCGTTGCTATTGATCGAGCAGTATTCAAGTTATTTTCATAACCAGGCTGTGCTGTACCGCCGCCAGCAGACAACGTTAGTTGATCATTCTGCATACTTGGTGCTGCACCCTGTTCCTGAATCATTACCTGAGCAGGCATCACTTCACCTTTAGCTGCTAGTTCTCTTAGCACTGGTCGCAATACACCAAACAATAAGAAAAAGATCGCTGCACCGGCTAATATCTGCTTACCAGTATCCCATAAACCAGGGGTATCCATGAATGAAGGTTCGGGCAACGGTTCCACTTCCTCAGGCAATTTAAATCTTGAATTAATCACATTAACACTATCACCACGCTGTCCGTTAAATCCAACTGCCTCTTTTACCAAGCTAGTGATACGTGTTATTTCATCATCGGTGAGTGGCACACGAGTCGTTTCTCCATCTTCATTAATAGATTGTTTGTCATCTAGTACGACGGCAATCGAAAGGCGTTTAATATCTCCACCACCACTACGAATATGACTAATGGTTCGATCAAGTTCATAGTTGCGTGTTGCACGAATAGTCGAGCTAACTGGAGCACTCTCATCACCAGCCGAGACCGCTGTATTATCTGGTGGTTGATTAGATAGGCTACCAGGTACACCACTTAACATCTGCGACCCTGTGCGTCTCTCTTCAAACGTTTGTTCACTTCGTATGGCAGGCAAATCTGGGTTGAAACTTTCCTGTGTCTGCTCTGTCACCGTAAAATCAATATCAGCGGAGACCTGTGCACGCACACCAGCCTCGCCGACAATCGGGCTTAAAATTCCTTCAATTCTTTTAATATAGTAGTCTTCAAGACGTTTACGATGGTTAAATTGCGTAGAACTAACACGCATATCAGATGATGAATCAGACGATGTGAGAAGTCGTCCTTTTTGATCAATCACAGTCACATCACTGACTTCAAGACTTGGAATACTCGCTGCAACCATATGGCTGATAGCGATAATCTGTCCTTCATCTAAAGTACGCCCTGCAAACAAATCAACAGTCACTGATGCCTTTGGCTTTTTACGTGCGCGTGCAAATGCGGTTTGTTTCGGGATGGCCAGATGAACTCGCGCGCCACGCACTCTATTCAAGGAGCTGATTGTACGTGCCAGTTCACCTTCTAACGCACGCTGGTAACGCGCGCCTTCCATAAACTGACTAACACCAAAGCCTTGATCTTTATCAAGCATCTCAAAACCAACACCGCCACCACGAGGTAAGCCTTCTGATGCTAGTTTAAGGCGTGCTTCATGCAAACTATTTCCAGCCACTAGAATAGCACCTGTGTTTGGGTCCACTTTATAAGGAACCGCAGCTGACTGAAGTGAGTTAGCGATATCGGCAGAGTCTTGCTCCGATAAATTACTATAAAGCATGCGGTAACTTGGATCTTGTGACCACTGAACAATGGCAAACCCTATTGCCACACTAGCAGCTAGGCCAGCCATCAGGCCTAGCTGTCGCAATAGTGATAAACCGTTAAACCCTCTTGAGGGGTGTACTACATCATCAGTCTTTACTAGTGCCATAATGTTCTCTTTTTTCAATGCATCAAAGCGTTAATACTATTCTATCTAGAACCGTTAGATCGGCATGCTCATTACATCCTGGTAAGCTGAAATAAGCTTGTTGCGTACCTGAAGCATCGCTTGAAAGGAAACACTCGCTTTTTGAGAGGCCACCATGACATCGACTAGGTCAACGTTTTTATCCCCCATGGTAAAATCATTTTTTAATCTTCCAGATTCTTTTTGCACAGTGTTAACCTGATTGATGGCATCTTTTAACTGCTCAGAGAAATCTAGCCCTGTCGGGTTGGCCGCAGCGCTAGTCGTTCTATCAACACCTTTTGCCTCAAGCGCACTACTGCGCAACTGTGATAATAAGTAATTCACATCGATGTCACTCATCACTCATCCTCCTTTTTTAACCTTAAAACCCTTCTAGTCCGCTTTGACCGACACTTTGAATTAGAATTCCAGAATCCCGCATTTTCGCCAATTTATAGCGCAATGTTCGCTGACTAATTCCCAACTGCTGCGCCGTTGACTTTCGATTTCCACTCATCAACCGCAGCGTTTCTAAAATCATATTTTGTTCATGAGACTTCAGGCTTTCTTTCGATGTCATTCCAGTGGGCTGTGTTGCTTGAGTAGTTGAAACCTCACCATTACTCGCAATAATACTACTAGTTGATGAATTATCAGTTTCAAACTGAAGATCATCCACATTAATTGTCTGGCCAGATTTTAGAATCAGTGCACGCTGCATAATATTATCTAATTCACGCACATTTCCTGGCCACGAATGAGATAACAGCTTATTTTCTGCTGCAGTAGAAAGCTCAGGGGGAATCGCTCCATTAAGGCCTTTGTTATTTCCAATCAAACGCTGAACCAGCGGTAAAATATCTGCAGGCCGGTCGCGTAGTGGGGCCATATAAAGTGGGAACACATTTAAACGATAAAATAGATCTTCACGAAAACGCTGCGCAGAGACCTCTTCCATCATTCTTCTATTTGAAGTTGCAAGTACTCTCACATCCAGTGAAATCATCTTACGTCCACCAAGGCGTTCAACTTCTCGTTCCTGCAACACACGAAGTAATTTGGCTTGTAAACCAAGATCCATTTCAGAAATTTCGTCTAATAAAAGTGTTCCGCCCTGGGCCTGCTCAAACTTCCCTGGCGATGCCTGGTACGCTCCGGTAAAGGCGCCTTTCTCGTAACCGAACAGTGTTGCTTCTAGCATGTTCTCTGGAATAGCCGCACAGTTAATTGCAATAAATGGCTTTTCTGCGCGATTAGAATGCTGATGAATGTATCGAGCCAGCACCTCTTTTCCAACACCACTATCACCGCTGATCATCACAGTCGCATCACTTTTAGCAACTCGGCTTGCCATCTGCATCAATGCCAAACTCTTTTCATCCCGCGCTATAAAGTCTTTAGTATCTACATGCTCTTTCGTAAAGTAACGCGCCACCATTTTAATCAGTGCGTTGGCATCAAATGGTTTTAGTAAATAGTCAGAAGCACCCTCTCTCATCGCTTCAACTGCATTCTGAACACTGCCATGAGCTGTCATCAACAGCACAGGTAGCTCTGGATTATTTGATTTAATTTTCTTAAGCAGGGTATTTCCATCCATCGGTTTCATCTGTACATCACTGATAACAAGGCCCACTTCATGAGAGGAAAGGACATCAAGTGCGGCACTACCATCCTCAGCAATTGCCACATCATAGCCAGCTAAGTCCAGCGTATCGCACAGTGCTTCACGCAGTGAAATATCATCTTCAACGACTAGTACAGTGGAACAACTCATATATCCTCCTTCCTTTCACACATTAATAGTGATGAGTAACATGTCGCTACATCACTTGAATTATTTATCAGCGTCATCTTTAAGCAGTCGCAGGCGTATCGCAAAAGTGGTACCTCCATGCTGTTTATCTGATGATGATTCAATCCAGATAGCACCATCATGTGCATGCATAATTGCCTGAACGACAGCCAGGCCCAGTCCTGTTCCCTGAGGCTTGGTTGTGAAAAATGGTTCAAAAATTCTTTCTTGTATGCTGACTGAAATACCATGGCCATTATCAGTAATAAAAATATCAATCGTCTCGGCTGTCACATTACGACACTCAACAATGACATGTCCGTTAACCTTCTCTTCAACACCAGTGTCACTACCTTTATCACAAGCCTGAATAGCATTTAGAACAAGGTTTTGCAGTACGGCTGAAAGTGCTTCGTGGTGACCTGCAACTTTAACGTCTTCACTGTTAATAATTTCGAGTTCACATGCTCTACCCGCCAACTGAGGTGCCATCATCTGCTCCAGCTCACTCAATAAAGTGGTGAGCTTGATTCGGTCAGCACTGAAATTGCCTCCTCGTGCAAATACCAGCATGTCATCCACTAAATGCTCTAAATGCTTTAGACGGGAGACGATCTGATCTGCATAACGGCTGCGGCGACCTTGATCTAGGTCATCACGTTTCAGATGAGAGGCGTAAAGTAGACCGGAAGCTAAAGGAGTACGTATTTGATGTGCTATTGACGCCACCATCTCACCCATCGCGGATAGTCGCTGATGTCGACTCAAAAGTGCCTGCATTGCACGCGCTTCTGTCACGTCTGTTAATAAGATAATTTGGCCTGGCGCATTGCAGGCCGGGCGTGTTGCAATATTGACGATGCGGCCATCGATTAAAGGCACATCATCACCACATGCTGTTGGTTGAAAAGCGCGGACGACCACATCACGCCACAGGAGGCTTAAAAGGGGTTCACCAATCAATTCCGTTGCCGCGCGATTACACTGCTGAACGTAACCGTCACCATCCAGCACAATCACTGCCGCTGGCAACGCATCCAGTAAACCTTCGAAGCGGCGAATGACCTGTTCATTATCACTATCACGCACATAACGGCGGCTACGCTCAATCGCAAGTTCATCCGTTAACTGATGAACACGATTTTCCAGAATACGATAACTGCCTGCTAATTGGTCTGAAGCCTGATTAAAAAGACTAAATGCATCTTTTAACTCACTGCTGTCTGTTACTTGCTGCTGACCCATACAAATACTACCTCTTTAAATATCACGAAGAATCAGATTCCTCGCACTACAAAAAGCAATATCTGTGCCGAATTTACTAACTACTTATAATTCAAGTAATTACAGCGTAAGCAAAAAAGAAGAGTCAATTTTATGTCGCTTCATCTGAACGCTGTAACCCATATTTCCGCAATTTCTCAACCAGCGTTGTTCTACGCAGTCGTAAACGGTTAGCAGCATGAGCCACAACCCCATCAGCATCTTCTAATGCCTGTTTGATCAGGTTGCACTCTAGGTTACTCAAGTGTTCTTTCAGGTCTATGCCATCCTGTGGTAAGCGAGGTGTATCAAGCAGATCTATCGATGCCGCTGCCACACTTGGCGTATTATCGTAAATAGCATTTTTCTTGATCACAGCGGTTAATGCTGTCGTATCAGCCCCGTTATCTACTTGGAATTTTTGCGGTAAATCATGTGCATCCACCACACCGTACGGGTGCATAATCACCAAACGTTCAATCATGTTTGCAAGTTCACGTACATTGCCTGGCCAATGATACTGACATAGTGCCAATACTGCCGCCTGCGTCAGGCGCACTGAACCACGCTTCTCATGCTCAAGTCGCTTGATCAGCTCATTAACCAACAATGGAATATCTTCGACACGTTCTCGCAATGGCGGCATATCAATGGGGAATACATTCAGGCGATAGAAAAGATCTTCTCTGAACTTGCCTTCAACAATTGCTTCTTCAAGGTTCCGATGAGTGGCTGCCACAATTCGTACATTTGATTGAATTGTCTTGTTACTACCCACTCGCTCAAACGTACGTTCCTGCAGTACTCGCAATAATTTAACCTGCATCTGCACACTCATATCACCAATTTCATCCAGAAACAGTGTGCCGCCATCAGCTAGTTCAAAACGCCCCTGACGCGCACTAATCGCACCAGTAAAAGCGCCCTTTTCATGACCGAAAAGCTCACTTTCTAACAATTCAGATGGGATCGCACCACAGTTAATTGGCACAAAAGGCTTACCTCGGCGTTCTGAGTGATAATGAACATTACGCGCAACAACCTCTTTACCCGTACCCGATTCACCTAAAATTAATACGGTCGCATCAGAACCTGCGACTTGTTCAATTTGCACTCTAACCTCGCGAACACCACGACTATTTCCAACCAGACTGCGAAACAGCTCTGGGGAATGTGCACCTTGGCGCTTAGAGTGGCTTTCACGAAAAACCTCGGCCTGCTGAATGGCGACGGTCAAGTCTCGATACTTAACCGGATATTTTATTTTGCCAAGAATACCAGTAGCAAGATCAGTCGATAGTTTAAGATTGTGATTGCTATCGATTAAAAGAAAAACAGGAACCTGCTTACCCCACGCCTTTATTGCCTGCAGTAACTGAGGAAGCCTTTCTCCAATGGATTTCGCCACAATAACAACACCAACATCATCTGCTTTGCACGTCGCCGGAGTCCACGCGTCTGCCGTGGTTAGCGTTACATCAGCGCAATCAATAAACCCCAAGATCGCCTTTAAGTCTTGATGAGTCCCCTCATTAAGATCTATCACCAGGACTGACTCCATTCACACTCCCCTTAAATCGTATCGTTCAATGCATGGTGCCTACAAACCCCTGTCACCACTTGAGACGTCAAAAAACTGTCACAAGAAACATAGCACAGTGATTACGACTGGTCAATAAGCTACAACTGACTGATATAAGAAGGCTTTCATTATTGAAGTATTATTTATCCACAAAAAAGATAAAAACCGACTAAAAAGCGCAACGCTATAATTTCGAGGTCCGACGCGACTGCGCAATGCTACGACGATGCTGGCGAAAAATAAGCTTTTCAAGCCCCGATTGCACTGAGGCGCTCATTGTCTCGTAACTCAGGCGAACGATGTATTTATTAGTCATTCCAGCGCACCTCTCAACTGGATCTACACTTAGCACCTTACCGATAACCACAAAAGGACGCGGATATTTGTGATGTAAGTAGAGCGACACCTTCAGCAGCGCATCTGGGCGCGGTGCAATAATCGACAGCCATTCAATGCCGCCAGAACCGAGTGTAATCGGAACAGCTTCAGGCATCGCTGTTTCACGCTCGACTAGCTGCGTGACCATATCAAGCAAGAGGTTTAATTTGAATTCGATTCGACTCAGGTCTGAGCCACTACTGCTACCAAGTTCGTCCTGATTATCAACATGGAATTCATCTAAAGTCGTAATAAAGCGCAATACTTCTTCGTTCGCATCTTGCAGACTCAGGTATGAGAACGCCAACTCATCACGTTCAATATCACGCCACCTCAATGGCACGATATCTTTATAAATAACGCCTTTACCTAACTGCTCTCGATTATTGTCACTGATAGTCATAAACGGACAATACAGGAACTTTAATTCACTGAGCAACAGATTTTTTATGTGCTAACACGTCAGGTAACGCCTATTTTTCAGACATCGCATACGCTTTCGATGCTTGCTTACCACGATTAATTTTTTGAGCGCTTCCCATAATTTCATGCTGTTCAGACAAACTTAACGCTATGATCATCTTATCGGCAGCTAACACCTCAAGAATGATGCTTGCGACATGTTCAGCTTCAGCTACTAAAGGCTTCGTTTCAAAAAAAGAATAAATCAGCTGACTTCGCTCAGCCTCCAGCTTATTAATATTTTCCCACGCCTGCTGTTGCGCCATCTGCAGCATTTTCTGGGTAATGGCCTGAATCAGATCAAGCTGTGCATTGCGATCATTCAATGCTGCTAACAGTGCACTATCATTAGTTGCAGGGATTGCAGAATACATCGTCGACATCTCGTAAAAATCTAACTGACATTAGAGACAGTTTTTTTATCATGCTCACTCTTCACGTTGCTTGCATGGTCCATCACAATATCGTTAGGAATCGCATCCCAGGCCCCTTTTATTTCGTTCAGTAATTTTGAAACTTCATCTAGCAAATTCACATCATTTTTTAAATTAGCCTGCAATAGAATATGCCCCATATATTCATAAAGGTCATCCAAGTTCTGGGCAATTTCACCACCTGTTGGCTTATCAAGGCTGACACGTAAACCATCAATGATCGAAATCGCAACGCTAATATTTTCACCCTTTTTAGCGATCTCATGCTGTTCCATATTAAACTTTGCAGCCGAAATTTTCTCTAACGCCCCCTCCATCAACATCTGTATCAATCGATGCGGTGTTGCACTTTCAATTCCCCCTTGAACGCTCTGCTTTATATACTGATCCACGCCAGATTTCCTGCCTGAAAAACTCATCGTTTGATCTCCATCACGTTAATCCCTGTTATGATTATCTTGTTCATTTTCCTATCGTCTCCTACCACCAATCCTTGGTAACGATTCAAGCTGCTGATCCAAAAAATTACTGGTTCCCCGTAGCTGGCTCACTAGTAGATCCATCGCCAGAAACTGCGATAAGAGTCGACTCTCAAGTGCCGCCATCCGCCCTCCTAAGGTCACTCTGTCTTCATTAATACCCTCAATCCTGTTTTCAACTCCATCAATTCGAATATTAAGCGCACCACCAGCGTTAAGCATGCCATCAATCAATGAACTTAACGTGTCAGCAATTCCGCGTGCAAACGATATCGTGCCGAGATCACCCTCGGCATCACCAAGGATCTCAACCGTCAAGCCTGCTGCATTTACCGTCCCCGTTAGCAATCGCCCAGAACCTGAGGCGGATTGCCCACCAATAGTACCAGCCACATCCAAGCCAACCACACCGGCACCCACACTCAAGCCAAGACCACTACCCTCAACTGCGTTAATATTAACCTTCGAATCACTGCCATAACGGGTAGATGATATTATAAAACGCTCGTTGTCCAGCGTCGCATCAAAAGCCACATTTGCTGAAACACCTGCATCTTTTAACGCAGAAGCACCATTGATGCGCGCTTGCAGCTCAGAAGCAAA
>QIHH01000236.1 GCA_003230195.1 Gammaproteobacteria bacterium | reverse complement strand
CAGCCCCAGATATTGGGGGCGACAATTTTAGTCGCCATCAAAATCGCAATCAGTTCACCGATTTCACGCGCGCCAAAACCAAGCGATTGCAGATACAACCCCCAGTAAGGCAGCAGTGCCCCAAGGGCCGCGAAGTAGAAAAAGTAGAAACCGGAAAGACGCCAGTATGGCGCCGCTTCGTCAGGTTTTGACATTAAGGCTGAGCAGGAATAACAGGGGTTTCCGACTGCACATCAGCATTCTGCGCACGATGTCGCAACATATGATCCATCAACACAATCGCCAGCATCGCCTCCGCAATCGGTGTAGCGCGAATGCCGACACAGGGGTCATGCCGCCCCTTGGTCACCACCTCCATCGGTTCACCATTGATATCAACACTCTGTCCCGGCAGACGCAGACTCGAGGTCGCCTTGAGCGCTATACTGGCACGAATATGCTGCCCACTGGAGATGCCACCCAGCACACCCCCAGCATGGTTGGTAAGAAAACCTTGCGGGGTGATTTCATCACGGTGCACGGTACCCTTCTGCTCAACACAATCAAATCCGGCACCAATCTCAACACCTTTTACCGCATTAATGCTCATCAACGCATGTGCAATATCTGCATCAAGGCGATCAAAAATCGGCTCACCCCAGCCCGGAGGCACCCCTTCGGCAACCACATTTATGCGCGCACCAATTGAGTTACCCTCTTTACGCAGCGCATCCATGTACTTTTCCAGCACCCTTACCTTGGCGACATCAGGGCAGAAAAAGGCGTTATTGCCTACCTCATCCCAGTCCAGCGCTTCCGCTTTGATCGGCCCCAGCTGTGCCATATAGCCACGAACCGTAATGCCGTAACGCACCTTCAGATATTTTTTGGCGATCGCTCCTGCCGCCACCCGCATCGCCGTCTCACGTGCAGAGGAACGCCCGCCACCGCGATAATCCCGTGTGCCATATTTCTGTTGATAGGTGTAGTCGGCGTGACCCGGGCGAAAACTATGCATAATATTCGAATAGTCTTTCGAACGCTGATCAGTGTTTTCGATGATCAAACCTATCGGCGTACCAGTAGTCTTACCCTCAAACACACCCGAAAGAATCTTCACCTCATCCGCCTCACGCCGTTGCGTGGTATGACGCGAGGTGCCCGGCTTACGCCGATCAAGATCAAGTTGCAGGTCTGCAACGTCTAGTTCAAGCCCCGGTGGGCAGCCATCAACGATGCAACCAAGCGCAGGCCCATGACTTTCACCAAAGGACGTGACCGTAAAAAGTTTTCCAAATGAATTTCCTGACATGGACAATATTGTAGCGGAAATCGGGTCACGGCGTCTCGTTCAACATTCTCCATTATCGTTGTCCGCTTAGATGACCAAGAGTCTTTGCCCTACTATCTGGTTCAAGACCACTGAGGGTCACTCAGAAGTCTCATTGCTTTAAATAAAGCCTCTGAAAAAGGATTAGCCATCACTCTATTTCCTAAAAAATGAAATTATCATTATTCGCATCAAGGCACTCCTGCAGGTTGATCTCCTCACCGACCATACCTTTAAGGAAATTTCGAGATATACGATCATTTGACTTTAAGTGGCCGATAATCGGTTCGATCGCTGCACGTCTGCGATACTGCTTTCTTTTCTTGTTTCGCTGATAGCCGGGTTCGAGCTATAATGAGACCTTTGTACGAGAACAAGTTTTCGTACAAAGATCTCTTATTATTTATTGTCAGCAGGTTAATCTGTTTTTCAGGGTTGACTATTTAATCAGTCCACCCGCATCAAATGCAGACAAAGGCTTATGGAATAAAAAACCCTGCGCCATTTCGCAATCCAACCCCCTAAGAAACTCAAGCTGGTCATGCGTTTCAACCCCTTCAGCAATCACGGTTAACTGTAAACTCTTTGCCATCGCGATAATCGCACTAATCAGGGCAGCATCATTCACATCGGTGGTGATATCTCGCACAAAAGAGCGATCAATCTTTAAGGTATCCAACGGAAATTTTCGCAAATAACTCAAGGATGAGTAGCCAGTGCCAAAATCATCAATCGATAAGCCAATACCAAGATCACAAAACCTATTCAGAATCTGCTCTGTTTTAACTGGATTCATCATTAACAGGCTTTCAGTCAATTCTAATTCTAGGCAAGCAGGATTAACACCCGAACATTTAATGATGCTGTGAAATTTTCCCTCCAGATTTCGATCATTAAACTGCCGATTCGAAATATTGACTGACACATGCAGCTTATGATCGAAACCATTCCACTGCTTCAGTTGCTGACAGGCACTCTCCAGCACCCATTCACCAACAGGGACGATTAACCCGGTCTCCTCTAAAATTGGGATAAATTGCAAAGGTGAAATAAGCCCTTTTTTTGGATGCTGCCAACGTAACAGTGCCTCAAAACCAATCAGATTATTTCCATGAAGTGATATCTGCGGCTGATAGTAGAGTGAAAACTCCCCTCGCTCCAATGCTTTTCGTAAGCTAGTCTCCATCGTTAAGCGCTCAGCTGCTCGGCTGCTCATTTCTGGGGAGAAGTATTGAAAATTATTCCGCCCACTCTCTTTGGCACGATACATTGCAATATCTGCGTGTTTAATTAACACCTGCGGATTCAGGCTATCACCAGGAAATACACTGATACCAATACTGACAGAAACAAATAACTCCTGCTCATGAATCAACATAGACTGAGAAACACTCTCCAGTAGTTTTTCACAAATATGTGTGATTTGCTTTGTGTTCTTAATGTTCTCAAGCAAGATAGCGAATTCATCACCACCTTGACGCGAGACGGTGTCACCGCTTCTAAGCGATGAAATGAAACGACCTGAAACCGTCTTTAATACAAGATCACCCATATCATGGCCAAGCGTGTCATTAATAAACTTAAATCGGTCTAAATCAGCAAATAACACTGCTATCATGGAGTTATTTCGATTCGCATTGATAATGGCCTGCTCAAGTCGATCAATAAACAAAGTTCTGTTCGGTAACTGGGTGAGCACATCATGATGGGCCAGAAACTGTAAATATTCCTGCGTTCTCACCCGCTCACTAATATCTCTACCGGTAGAAATAAAGTGAGTAATTTTTCCGTCGGTAGACTTAAGTGGTGTAATCGTTTTTTCTTCGTAATAAATCGAACCATCTTTTCTCTTATTGATCAAAATATCATTAAACACTTCTCCTGATTGAATCGTACGCCATAGTTTTTCATAAAGCGCCGATTGATTCTGAACAGGGCCAGTTGGTTTTAATATCCGCGGGTTTTTCCCTGCCACATCCGCCAATGAGTAGCCGGTAATCGCTTTAAAAGATTTATTCGTATATTCGATAACCCCATCAGCATTGGTAATCATAATTGCATCAGCTGTCTGTTCTAACGCCATGGAAAACTTTTGTTGCTGTGCTTCAGCCTGCTTACGCCCACTAATATCTGTAATACTGCCACGAATTAACTCTTTTCCTGCAGCAGGCAGCTTTACTAAACGTGTTTCACAAATAATATGCTTGCCTCTACTATTTTGATAGACCCACTCATAAACTGGCGTTCCGCCCGCCACTGTATCATTCACAAAACGACAAGCAAGCTCTGAAGAAGATTGCCCGTCGGACTGTACACTAGGGCTTAACATCAGGTAATTACTCCCGATTAACTCATCCCGAGACTCCCCAAAAAGCAAAGCAGCATTTTCATTCGCGTCTATAATACGATTACTTTTAACATCCAGTACAAATATAGCCTCTGGTGCATTTTCAACCAATGTACGAAAACGTTCTTCACTCTCTTTCATGTTACGCAACGTAATAAGACTGTTAAGTGACTCAGCTAAACGATGGCCTATTTCATCAAACAACCATAATTCCTCATTAGTAAAGACGTGTGGCTTATCACAATGGTGAATAACCAGCACCCATGGCTTATCAACTTTAGGGTATAAGGCCAATAAAAGCTGGGATTTTATCGCGAATTTTTCCTTCATTTTCACCGGAACCGAATGAGAACTTAGCGCGTCATAACGCACAGGGCCAACATTATCCAAACATTTTTGCAATACGGCTGCAGTACCGTTATCAATAGAAACATTGATATCCAGATCAAATGCACCCGGCCATTCAGGCCTAGTACATTCCATAGGAATAGCGAGTTCACCGGCATCTGGGTCACACGGGTAAATCAATGCGGCGCGATCACAGTCAAAAATATCAAGCAACGCCTCTAGTGAGCTATGTAGTGTCTCCTTAAAAGTCCCAGCCTGTAGGCTGATACGGCTAATACGCTCAATTGCCTCTAACTGATGAAGCTGAATTTGAGCAACGTTATCCGTTTTCTGTAACGCTACCACATCTAATAGTGTACTAATGATTTTAATCGGCATTTTAGTTTTTGGATCTAATACTGGAATAGAGGTAATCAATATTGCTTGAAAACGTCCGCTATTATATAAATATGCAACACAGCTAGTGGGCATATGCGAATGCAGCGCAACATAAACAGGATGATGATCTTCTGTGAGCCGCGTCTGATCAGACCGATATAATTTCCCACCCCAACCAGATTGCATCACATGCTGAGTTAACGCTTGCTGATTCAATCCCAAAAGGCTTTCTGCAACCCGGTTTATCATCATCACATTACCAGCGGCATCCTGCTCGATGATTCCTTGAAAAAAAGGCGATCGCAAGTCTTTATTTACGATTTTCGACATAACGATTCCTACTTTCTACCAAAATATTACTATTCATAATGACATTCTAGGTCTCACGTTCAAAAAAATCATAGTAAAGAAGCAACAATCAACACCCAAAGGAAGTCTGCATTAAAAAAACATTCCATACAACGTATTTAAGAAGGTAGTTATAGGCCTTTGCTAATAAGATAATAAGCATCACCTGTAGGCAAATGAGGTGCAGGAACTCAGTAGCAAGATGATTTCAAACCCACTCCTGAAAGTCCGCTTTAAATTCCTTTCTACGCTATACTTATCACATCGTCTTCATTAATCCATTTTTATGCCATATCTTAACCACTCTGACTTTCGATTCCCTTGGCGTGAAGGTAATGAATTTCGCCTGCTGCTTGATGGCGATCAGTTTTTTCCGGCAATGTTGAATGCGATCAAAGACGCTAGTAGCTACGTTGCACTAAACATGTATTTGATGAGTTCCGGCTCCGTCGCAGACCGTTTTATCGATGCCCTGCTACAATCAGCTCAGCGCGGTATTTCGGTCTATATTATTCTCGACGGATTTGGTGCCAATAATCTTACCAAGCAAGACAAAGAGCGGCTAAATCACGACAACATTCACCTCGTCTTTTATAACCCCATTCGCTATGGCCGCTGGTTTAACAATCTATTCCGTGACCATCGAAAACTGCTGCTATTAGATGGAAAACTAGCATATGTCGGCGGTTTAGGCATCACTGACGACTTCGACCCAGATGACAATCAAACACTGCGCTGGCGTGAGACTGTCATTGAAATCAAAGGCCCCTGCGTCGATGACTGGCGCAGTCTGTTTGTAGACAGCTGGCCAATTGAAGGGATAACACCAATCCTGCCATCAAATCCATCATTCTATCCTGAGAACGAACCAAACGATAACATCCCCTACAGGCAAACAGGGCGTGTTGTCCGCTCCCAGGCCACCTCACGCCAGGAGATTCGACGCTCAGTCAACCGTCACCTACATGGTGCAGAGCATAGAATATGGATCGCCACGGCCTACTTTGTCCCTTCGTGGCGGATGCAACGTGCACTGCGTAAGGCAGCACAACGGGGTGTTGATGTACGCTTAATGCTACCCGGCAAGCATACTGATCATCCCGCTATCCGACATGCAGGACAACGCTTCTACTTCAAGTTACTGTTAAGTGGTGTGCGTATTTTTGAATACCAGCCGCGTTTTTCACATAGCAAAATTATGCTCTGTGACCAGTGGAGCACAATCGGTTCAAGTAATTTTGATCGCTGGAATCTGGTATGGAACCTCGAAGCAAATCAGGAAATTGATGACCCTAGTTTTGCACGCTCAGTAAAAAACCTCTTCAATAATGATTTTAAACAATGCTCAGAGATTGAACTCAAAGCTTGGTGTGAGCGCCCATGGCACCGACGCTGCCTTGAATGGTACTGGGGCTGGATTGATGCGCTTCTTTACCGTTTCAGCATGCATTGGCGAAGACGAAACCGCGCACAACACCGTGCTGAACAGCGAAATAAAAGGCTTTAAACAAAGCACATATACAGGTGATGCTAACCCACTAGTTCTTGTTTAGAGCAGAGATTTTCGTCGTTTAAGCCAAATGGGTTGATATTCTTCCAAGTTCAAAACCCATTGCATCGTAAGCTAATTTCATATCGTAAAACATCTGACAATTCAGCGTAAAATTACGCAGTGTATCAAAACAAGTCCAGTTTATAGATAATTTGCTTGAAGCCTGCAATAGTTTTCCTGTCTAATATATATGAGCAACTAGCAAAAATAAGGATTTCAAATATGGCTTTAGATCAACTTGAGGCATTTTTAAAGAAAATGCAGTCTGAACCTGCACTTAAAAATGAGGTGCTCTCTTTATCAACGGCAGATGATGTCGCACGAATAGCATTAAAGCTTGGTTTTGAATTTTCAGGTGATGAATTATTGAGAATATCAGGTAAGAAAATTGGCAGAGTTACTGTTAAAAAAAACATTCTTCCTGGAGAGTACAATTAAAAGTCCTCTTTTTCACAAGTCTATTTTCCGCTCCAATTCCGTTATAAATGCCTTGCCGGAACAAAACTAGTTCTCGTGCAAAATTTCAATTAAATACTTTAAAATTTAACCTGCGACAAATGCGACAGAGTGTAAATACAGAATTATTTTGATTTTGGGAAAAACTTAACTGAACAACTGAAGTCTTTGATCATAATGGTGGGCCGTGAAGGACTTGAACCTTCGACCAATGGATTAAAAGTCCACTGCTCTACCAACTGAGCTAACGGCCCGTATCGGGAATTACCGAGGGCGCTATTCTAACAAGAGTCAGGAACCCTAACAGGCTTTAATTCACCTGACCTCTAACTAGATAAGCGGCCGCTATTCTAACCGTTCAAAGCCCATCTGACAAATGTATTTTCAAATAATGTCTAAGATAAATAAGATGTTGGATCTGGAAACCCTGCCTGCTCGAACCCAATGGTACGCAGATGGCAGGCATCGCAGCGTCCGCAGGCTCTTCCCCTCTCATCTGCGCTATAACAGGAGACGGTCTGGCCATATTCGACCCCTAGCTCAGTGCCTGTCTGGATGATCTCCGCCTTACTCATGGCGATTAACGGGGTATGAATAGTCATTTTCTGCCCCTCTACCCCTGCTTTGGTGGCTAGATTGGCGACACGTTCAAAGGCTTCAATAAATTTTGGCCTGCAATCAGGGTAACCAGAATAATCGACCGCATTCACCCCAATAAAGATATCCTGCGAACCGAGCACCTCTGCCCAGCCAAGCGCGAGTGACAAAAAAACAGTATTACGTGCCGGGACGTAGGTGAGCGGTATTCCAGTGGCAACTTCACTGCTCTGGTCCGCCTGCGGCACCGAGATATCAGGATCGGTGAGTGCCGAGCCGCCGATAGCAGCGAGATCTAGTCGAATCACTTTATGCGCCGCAACACGCGCCTGCATAGCAATCGCTGCGGCCGCTTCCAGTTCAAAGTTATGGCGCTGACCATAATCAAAACTAAGCGCATAGCAGTCGTAGCCAGTTGCCTGTACCAATGCTAGCACGGTAGTTGAATCAAGCCCACCAGAAAGCAACACAACAGCCTTACGCATTGAAAAGTTGATCTCAGACATGATGATTACTTACCAGGCAGGTCGCCCCAGAGGAGTTTATGCAGCTGAATCTGCATCCGCACTTGCAATCGGTCTTCAAGAATCCATTCCGCCAACACTCTGTCTCCCAGATCATTATGAACGGCCTGAAATAGTATTTCGTACTGCGAAGGCAAATCATACTCAACAAGTTTATTACAAGCCCAGAGGTAGTCATCACGCGAGCAGATCACAAATTTAATCTGATCGCTGTTTTGTAGCCATTTGATATTTTCGTAGCGGTTCTTCACCTCTTCACCCGAGTCTGGTGTCTTGAGATCCATCACCTTCACTACGCGCGGATCAACCTTCATGATATCAATCGAGCCGCTTGTCTCCAGTGATACCAGATAGCCGAGATCACACAAGCGAGATAACAACGGAAAACACCCTTTCTGTGCCAGTGGTTCGCCGCCCGTAACAGTCACATAGTGACAATCTTTATTCACCACGTTAAATAAAACCTGGTCAAGGCTCATCCACTCTCCACCCTCAAAGGCGTAAGCACTATCGCAGTAACCGCAACGCAGTGGGCAGCCAGTCAAGCGAATAAAGGTGGTGGGGATACCAACGGTACGAGATTCGCCCTGCAGGGAATGGAATATTTCGGTGATGCGTAACCGCATCGCAGGTTCGGCATCGCCATCACTTTTATCTTGCGTCTCCGATACCATCGCTTGCGCGTACTCCAGATAAATTACGACAGACTAAACGCGTGATTTCGAGACGAAGCTCACACACTCCAAGTAGTATCTGTCAGGCTAGTGTCCTTCTAACTTCATACGATGCAGACGGTTATCTGCAAGCTGAGCCGCCGTTGTTTTCGGGAAACGCTCTACCAATGTTCCAAGTGACTGACGGGCCTGCTCCCACGCTTTCAGCTCATAAAAAGTGTAACCAATCTTAAGCATAGCGTCTGACACTTTAGCACTTTCAGGGTAACTAGCGATCACTTTCTGAAACTCTTCGACTGCGATCGGATAACGAAGTGAGACGTAATTTGCCTCGCCAATCCAATATTGGGCATTGCCCGCATACTGGCTCCCCTGGAAACGGGCTAAGAAACTCTGGAAGGCAACAATCGCCTCATCGTAACGCCTTTCACGCAAGATATTCAGCGCTTGTTGATAAACAGACTGCTCCTGTAACGGATCGATTACGGCCACCGCCGGCATTGGCTGGCCACTGCCACCAGCCAATATCGGCACGACTGGCGCAACAGGTGGCATTGATGCAAACGATGAAGACACAGACCTCGCCGTATTGACCACAGGCGGGGTCACCGCTGACTGCACGACCGCATTCGCTGGCGCTATCCGAGGTGCAAAGCTTGCTGTTGGAGCAAGCGATGATGTCAGCGCATTACTAGCTGATTTTTCTAACGCTAACATACGGCGATCAATATCAAGATAGAGGTCACGTTGGCGCTGTTTGATACCTTCAAACTCATGACGCTGCATTTCCAGCTCACCACGCATCATTTGCACTTCTGACTGCATATTTTCTATGCGTGATAACATCTCAAGTAACGTCCGATTATCCACCATCCGTTCAAGGCGAATAAGGCGCTGTTCTAAAGGCAACTGACGCTCAGAAAATGCCGTTGCTGGAGGCGGTGATACTGGCGCACTGGAAATGGAAGACTCATGAATCGGCGGAAGCCCATCCCGTGCCGAGGCAACAGAATGAAAACCTAGCGTACCAATCATCACTATCAATACGACATAACCTAGCTGCTTGCGACTTACAGCACTCAACGTCAGTTATCCCTTACTGTTCTCTGGTATAGATAATTTCAACACGACGGTTCAATCCCCATGAAGTCTCGTCATGACCCATCTCAGCTGGACGCTCTTCACCATAACTCACTACCTCAAGTTGACCACGTGATGCACCCTGCAGACCAAGATGTCGCGCGATTGAATTGCCACGACGCTCACCTAGACCTATGTTGTATTCGCGTGAACCACGTTCATCAGCATGGCCTTCAAGCTTCATCTGTGCACCTAGGTTATTGGCAAGATATTCAGCATGGGCTGCTATCACATCAGTAAATTCGGCTCTGACTTTACTACGATCAAAATCAAAATAGATCACACGTGTATTCAGCAAATTTGATGGGCTCTTATCTGACAGTGTCAGCTCACTACGGCCAATTGGACTGTCATCCTGGATGCCAGTAATTTGAGCAGAGTCATCGCTACCGGCGTTACCACTCCAGGTGTCACCACCAGTAGAAGTGTCATTCAAACCGCTCGCCGAATCAGTAAGTGCATCATCAGTGGTGTCTATTGGTGCGCTGGCACAACCGACCAAAAACATAACCGGTACGACTAAGATCAGTGCCTTTCTAAAAATATTCATCAATCACTCCTAATTTATTAATATTACGTGCTTCGTGCTCGTTTATTTACCGTACGGTGCCCAAACAGGCTCTCGAGCATCACCCTCTTGTAGTACTAGTCGCTGATGCACCCTTCCATCAACAGATACCGCAGACAAAACCCCTTTGTTCCGGCTCTCAGTCGCATAGATGATCATGCTACCATTCGGCGCAAAGCTTGGCGACTCATCTAACGAAGTATCTGTTAACACCTGCATTGCGCCATTTTCCAAATCCATTACGGCTATCTGGTAACGATTACCGTTACCGTGAACCATCGCCACCATTCGCCCGTCCGGTGAAAGTGTCGCGCGTGCATTATAATTACCTTCAAACGTCAGCCGTTTAACTTGTCGATTCGAAAGTGTCACCTGGTAAAGCTGAGGTTTTCCGCCCCTGTCAGAGGTAAATACTATCGCATCTCCGCCTCGAGTCCAAACAGGTTCGGTGTCAATACCGTAACTAGTCGTCAAACGTGTCAATTTTTTATTCAAAAGGTTCATCACATAGATATCTGGGCTACCATCCTTTGAGAGTACTAACGCCATTCGCGTACCATCCGGCGACCATGCTGGCGCACCATTTATCCCTTTGAACCCTGAAATCTTTTCACGTTTCCCCTGATAAACATCCTGCGTGTAGATAGAAGAACGCCCGCCTTCAAAGGTCACATAGGCCAGTTTTCGCCCATCCGGCGACCATGAAGGAGACATCAGTGGTTCACTAGAATTGAGCACTGCCTGCGGCCCATGGCCATCGGCATCTGCCACCTGAAGCGAATAGCGAGGTTTACCTGATCTATCCTGAGACTGGGTAACATAGGCAACCTTGGTATCAAAAGCACCACGTTCATCCAGCAATGCCTCATAGATGACATCACTGATTTGATGAGCGGTTTTACGCAAATCGCTGATTTTACCAACATGAAAGGTCTGCCCAGTGATTTGCGTGCTGCGGAATACATCGAATAGTACAAACTGAACGATGTATTGATTATTAGCTGCCACACGAACTTTGCCAATCACCAAGTTTTCAACACCTAGGACTCGCCAGTTTTTAAAATTGACCTTTGATGGATCATTCGGTCGCGCCAGCATGTCACGTTCCGGTAACGGTGAAAAGCGGCCACTACGATACAGGTTGTCCGTCACGACCTTTGTCATATCGAGCGGTGCAGTGGGGCTTGGCCCTTCCCAAGTGAATGGCACAATCGCAATCGGCATCGCCCCTTTAACCCCCTGAGTGATCTCGATCGTCAATGCCGCTTGGGCACTGCCTCCCCAGAAAACCATCAACAGCAGTAAACTACGCAAGATAACTTTCAACATTTAACCCTCAGGATCAAAAATAAATTCAAGTACACGGAAACGATCAAACAGCGCGCGATCTGCCGGCAGTGGCAGTGGTGAAGCCTTTAATACCGCCGTCTCAACCGAACGATCAAACACTGCATTACCACTACTCTTTGTAATTCTCACATCCAGCACATCCCCACCGGGGATTATACGTACCCGCACCGTACAAGTCAGCCCGGCCCTCGAACCGGCGGGGCGCAACCAATTACGATTTACTTTCTGACGGATGATTTCAACATGTTTATCAACCATCGATTGATATTGGCGTTCACGTGCCGCATCCAGCACACGCTGCTCTTCGGCCATCTGCTGCTGGCGAATCCTCGCCTCTTCAGCACGGATACGCTCCAGCGCCTGCTGCTTTTTGCGTTCTTCGGCCTGCCGAATGCGTTGCTCTTCTTCACGCACCATCTTCTCTTCAAGTGCGATCTGTTCAGTTTTCAGTTTATCAAGCTGCGCCTGTTTTTCTACCTTGGCTTTTTTCTCGTCAACGAGCCGTTTTTTCTCCACATCACGACGCTTTTTCTCTTCGGCTTTACGCTGCTTTTCTGCTGTTTTACGCTTTTGCTCTTCCTGTTTACGCTGTTTCTCTTCGTTTTTTAGCTCACGACGCTCTGCTTCACTCTGTTTTTTAAGATCCGCCAAGCGTTGCTCTTCTCGCTGTCGAGCCTTTTTTTCGACATCCGCTGATTTTTTCTTTTTCTCATCGGCAAGGCGCAGCTTCTCCATCTCGGCCTTAATCTTTGATTCATCAATGAAAGTCGCCTGAATCACATGCGGCGTCGGTTTTTGGGCCTTCGTGTCCCAATCAAGGCTCATCACCACCATCGCCCCAAAAATGACATGCAGCAGAATGGCATAGAGTAAAAAGCGCGGCGAATTGATCATATCCTTAACGAATGAATCGTCACTGATCACAACCCTCTTCTTCGCATTCACGCGATTAGCCCTTCACCAGCACAGCGCTATTGATCAAGTGCATCTGTCACCAACCCAACACTAGGGGCACCCGCTTTCTGGAGCAATGCCATTGCGGTCACGACTGCGCCATAGTTCACGGCTGAATCACCGCGTACTAATACCGGCGTACCGGGTTTATGGCGCAAAACGGCGGCCACACGCTGCACTAACAAATCATGGTCGACCCCTTTTTTAGGATCGTCGCCCACATTAAGGTAATAGAGTCCATCAATATCAATCGACACAATCAGCGGTTCGTTCTCCGATTGATCGACCGGTTCGGCCGCCGCCTGCGGCAGGTCAACCTTAATCCCCTGGGTCATCAGTGGCGCGGTGATCATAAAAATGATCAACAGTACCAACATCACATCGATGTAGGGCACCACATTAATCTCAGACATGGGCCGTTTACGGATACGTTTAGTATTCGCCATATTCGCCCCGCAACAATAATTGCATTTCGTTCATTCCCGCCGCGCCTAGCTATGGGCTTGACGATGCAGAATCGATGAAAACTCTTCAAGGAAGTTATCATAACTGTTAACCAGCCGATCAACATCGCTGACATAACGGTTATAGGCAACCACTGCAGGAATCGCGGCAAAAAGGCCCATCGCAGTGGCGATCAAGGCCTCGGCGATACCGGGGGCGACCATCGCAAGCGTCGCCTGATTGGCATTACCCAGCGCACGAAATGAGTTCATGATGCCCCATACGGTACCAAATAACCCGATATAAGGGCTGGTTGAACCCACAGTGGCAAGAAATGACAGATGATTTTCAAGTTGCTCAATCTCACGACTCATCACCACGCGCATCGCTCGCTGCGTGCCGTCGATCACTTCACGCGGCTCGATCCCTTCTTGTTGATGAAGGCGTACAAAAGTACGGAAGCCCGCTTCAAAAATAGCGGATGCGCCTTTCATCTCATCCGGCTTCCCAGTGACCTGCTTATGCAGTTCATCCATGCTGATACCCGACCAGAAACGTGACTCAAAGGCATCGACCGCCGCTTTTGCATCCTTGATTTCCTTACGTTTACGGAAGATCAATGCCCACGACGCGAGTGAAATAACCAACAGCAGCAACATCACCAACTGGACGAGAAAACTCGCGCCGGTAATGAGGTGAATCAACGACATATCTGCGCTCACGAGCGATCTCCATCAAAAAAGGTATTAGGAAAACAGGAGGGGAGTGGGATCTTCGCGCTCAAAAGCGTGAGCGCGCGACTGTCCAAATCATCTGTACTAAATAGCGCAATCCTGTGCAACATATGGGACAGTATCATACCGCGATATTTTCATAAAAACGAGGGTGATGTCACAAAGAGCTGAGGAAAAAAGAAGGTCACTACTGATCCCCAGAGAGTTCCGCTGTTTGCACTTGATCATTACGCGCTGGCGCGGGTAAACCAAAGTGCTGATAGGCATGACGCGTCGCCTGTCGCCCACGCGTGGTGCGCATAATAAAACCCTGTTGAATCAGGAATGGCTCCAGCACATCTTCAATGGTGCCGCGCTCTTCACCAATCGCAGCAGCAAGACTATCAACACCCACCGGGCCGCCATCAAATTTCTCGATAATCGTCATCAACAGACGCCGATCCATCGCATCAAAACCGCACGGATCGACATTCAACATCGTCAGTGCACTGTTAGCCACCTCGGCAGTCACTCGACCATCAGCCTTCACTTCCGCATAATCGCGCACGCGGCGCAGCAGTCGATTAGCAATACGAGGCGTGCCCCGTGAACGCCGCGCAATTTCCCGCGCCCCTTGCGGGGCTATTTCCATGCCGCTGATCTGTGCCGAGCGCGTCACGATCGAACAGAGGTCTTCGACATTATAAAACTCCAAACGCTGCACGATACCAAAACGATCACGCAGCGGCGCAGTCAGAGAACCGGCACGCGTTGTAGCGCCGACTAACGTAAATGGAGGCAGATCCAACTTGATTGAACGCGCTGCTGGCCCCTCACCAATCATAATATCGAGCTGATAATCTTCCATCGCCGGATAGAGGACCTCTTCCACTACTGGACTGAGGCGGTGAATTTCATCAATGAACAACACATCTCGCGGCTCCAGATTAGTGAGCAACGCAGCGAGATCACCCGGCCGTTCCAGCACCGGGCCTGAGGTATGGCGCAGATTAACGCCCACTTCGTTGGCGATAATATTGGCAAGGGTGGTTTTACCCAGCCCTGGCGGGCCAAAGATCAGGGTGTGGTCAAGCGCTTCGCTACGCCCACGCGCCGCTTCAATAAAGATCTCCATCTGCTCGCACACCGCTGGTTGGCCGGTATAGTCCGCCAGTTTAGTCGGGCGAATGGCACGATCAATCACCTCATCATCTACCCCTTGTGGTGCGGCACTGATCATGCGGTCTGTTTCAATCATTTAATCACCGTCGCCTGCAGTGCAGCGCGAATAATCGTTTCACTGTCCAGCCCTTC
>QIHH01000190.1 GCA_003230195.1 Gammaproteobacteria bacterium | reverse complement strand
AGCAGGTTAATGCCCACTAGCACATCAAATTCACCCAGCCTTAAATCACGCAGAATTTCCATACGCTCAACGGTGTCAATATCTGAGTGCAGATAACGCACACGAACACCATGTTCAGCAAGGTATTCAGTGAGGTTTTCGGACATTCGCTTGGTTAAGGTTGTCACCAGTACCCGCTCCTCTTTTTCCGCCCGCAGGCGGATTTCCGAGAGCAGGTCATCTACCTGGGTCGTTGCTGGGCGAACCTCTACTTCAGGATCAACCAACCCCGTTGGTCGCACCACCTGTTCGACCACCGCCTCAGCGTGCTCCTTTTCATAAGCGCCAGGTGTGGCCGAGACAAAAATCGCCTGCGGTGCGATACGCTCAAACTCCTCAAAGCACATCGGGCGATTATCGAGTGCCGACGGCAGGCGAAAGCCGTACTCAACCAACGTCGTCTTGCGCGAACGATCGCCCTTAAACATACCCCCGATCTGTGGAATCGTCACATGGCTTTCATCAATTACAAGCAAGGCATTCTTTGGCAGGTAGTCAAACAACGTCGGTGGTGGGTCACCTGGCTCACGACCAGAGAGATAGCGCGAATAATTCTCAATGCCGGAGCAGTAGCCGAGCTCTTTGATCATCTCCAGATCGAATATGGTGCGCTGCTCCAGACGTTGTGCCTCCACTAGCTTATTGGCTTTATGCAGTTGCGCCAGGCGCTCACGTAGCTCATCACGAATTTTATCCATCGCCCCTACCAGCGTCTGTTCAGGCGTCACATAGTGACTCTTCGGGTAAATCGTCAAACGAGGCGGACGACGCAGTATTTCTCCTGTCAACGGGTCAAAATAGCTGAGGGATTCCACTTCATCGTCAAATAACTCAATGCGCACCGCTTCAAAGTCCGATTCAGCAGGAAAGATATCGATCACATCGCCGCGTACTCGGTAAGTCGCACGGTGTAGCTCAACGTCATTGCGGGTGTATTGCAGCTCAGCGAGACGGCGTAAAATATCACGTTGATCAATCACCTCACCCTTCGAGAGATGCAGCACCATACTCAGATAGGCTTGCGGGTCACCCAGACCATAGATTGATGAAACCGAGGCGACGATGATCGCATCCGGACGTTCTAACAGTGATTTAGTAGCCGACAGGCGCATCTGTTCAATATGCTCATTGATCGAGGCATCCTTCTCGATGAACATATCAGCGGATGGCACATAGGCCTCCGGTTGATAATAGTCGTAATAAGAGACAAAATACTCAACTGCATTATCGGGGAAAAAATCTTTCATCTCGCCGTAGAGCTGCGCTGCCAGGGTCTTGTTGGGCGCCATAATGATGGTCGGGCGCTGCACCTGCTGAATCACATTCGCAATCGAAAAGGTTTTACCCGAGCCGGTCACACCCAGTAGCGTCTGCGAAGCAAGCCCATCCTCCAGCCCTTCAACGAGCTGTCGAATCGCATTAGGTTGGTCACCAGCAGGTTTAAAATTGGATGAAATTGAAAATCTTTGGATTCTTTCGCTCATTCTCAAGTATATTACAGACTGCCGCTAGAGGTTTAACAATTTGTGAGTAAGGATAAAAAAGTGGAACTATCAACCCGAGTACAGCGAGTCAAACCCTCCCCAACACTAGCCATCACTGCACGTGCCGCACAGCTAAAAGCCGAAGGTAAAAACATCATCGGGTTTGGTGCTGGCGAGCCTGATTTTGATACCCCGAATCATATTAAAGCCGCGGCAATTGAAGCCATTAATACCGGGTTCACTAAATATACTGCTGTCAACGGCACAATAGAACTAAGAAAGGCCGTCATCGCTAAGTTTGCGCGTGACAATCAGCTGGAATACACCCCGGATCAGATCCTGGTCTCAGTCGGTGGCAAACAAAGCTTTTACAACATGGCTCAGGCGCTATTAAATAAAGGTGACGAGGTGATCATCCCCGCCCCTTACTGGGTCTCCTACCCGGATATGGTACTGCTTGCCGACGCCACTCCGGTGATTATCGAAAGCGGCTTGGAACAAGGCTTCAAGATCACCCCTGCTCAACTGAAAGCGGCAATCACCCCTAAAACAAAACTAATGGTGATCAACAGCCCATCCAACCCAAGTGGTGCGGCATACAACCACGCCGAATTGGCGGCCCTTGGGGAAGTACTGCGCAAGCACCCACAGGTGATGGTGGCGAGTGACGATATCTACGAGCACATAGGATGGTCCGGTGAGCCGTTCAAAAATATTCTAACCGTCAACCCGGATCTCTATGAGCGCACGATTGTACTTAACGGTGTCTCCAAGGCCTACTCAATGACTGGCTGGCGTATCGGCTATGCGGGCGGGCCGCTGCCGCTGATCAATGCGATGAAAAAAATTCAGTCGCAAAGCACTTCAAACCCCACCTCGATATCACAGGTTGCGGCACAGGCTGCTCTTGAGGGTGACCAGTCTTTTATTAATGGAATGAATAGGCAGTTCAAGGAGCGCCATGATTTTGTGGTTGAGGCCCTCAATCAGATCGAAGGGGTTGAATGCCTGCCTTCAGATGGTGCCTTTTATGCCTTCCCTAAAATGGAAGCGGCATATGCAAAACTGGCAGGTATCAACAATGACGTCGAGTTTGGTGAATTCCTCATCAACGAGGCTGGCGTGGCGCTCGTACCGGGCTCCGCCTTTGGCGCACCCGGCTATATGCGCCTCTCATTTGCCACCAGCATGGAAAATCTACAGGAAGGATTAATTCGGATAAAAAATGCGCTCAAATAAGTAACACCCTCGCCTAATATTCAGCGTAACACTAGGCGAGCTCCATCGATAATTGATTTTCACCACAGCAAGGATGCTACTGTGATAATACTGCCCACTAACCACTGCTCGTCTTTGCATACATCACACCACGGTTGCCGCGGGTTCACATTGATAGAGCTCGTCATCATACTGGCAATCTTTTCCATTTTATTTCACCTGACAGCCCCAACTTTTCAAAACATCGTTGCAAACAGCCGCATGACAACGCAAATTAACAACATGGTCACCAGTTTCAATTACGCAAGAAGTGAGGCCATTAAGCGCCATCACACCATGGTAATTTGCCCCAATGATGATGGCAGTTGCGCCCGGCAACCACACTGGCATAATGGCTGGCTAATATTTGTCGATGAAAATTTTAACCGGGAGTTCGAACAGGAAGAAGAGGTTGTTTATGTGGAAGCGGCAAAAAAAAACATTGAAATAACCTCTAGTCGCTATCGAAAACGCGTCGTTTTTCGCAGCAAAGGCTACTCTCATGGCAGCAATGCAAGTTTCATTTTTTGCGATCAACGAGGCTCTGTCAATGCTCGAGCAGTTGTCCTTTCTAACACTGGACGCACACGTATTGCAGATAAAAAACCGGATGGTAAAGACTGGAAATGCCCTGGATAGCAAAGGAAATAAGCAAAGAATACCGGCTAAGTGAGGCAGTAATATATCAACTAGGGCAATACTATTTGTTAATCGGGCGCACACACTTCCACATAGAACTGACCCGCTGCTATTGAAAACGGCATAATCAAGGTAACACCTTCAATACTATGTTTAACTTGATGCGCTTCACCTACCACAATCGATGGTAAGGTCAAATCAAAATCATAACCGGCCTCCTGAAGGTTGGCCTTTGCACCACCCGCCACCATATTTGCCATTTCACCGACCAGATCTTTAATAATGTCGTCAACCTCTTTTAACTCCATATGCATCATTCGGCTACCAATATCGAGTATCGCCTCTTTCGAAAAGGTCACCGCAACTGAAACCCTCGCATCACTGCCGGCTAGGTCAATAAAACCGCTGATGACACCACGCGAAATATCATCAGGCTTAATTTCAGGCTTTCCCGGCTGTGGCGTAATCTGCGCCATCGTTTGCAAGATATTGACGACGGCCTTTAACACTGGATTTATAAATTTTGCATCCATTTAATCCAATCCATCCTTATCACCGGTAATTACAATAAAATTCAAATGGTTAACTAAAGTCGATCGTAACCATTATCAAAAATAAAACGCAGCATTGCCGCCACAAATGCTATCGGCAATAAATTAGCAATCACCACTATCTCTGCTAACAGAATATGGATTTCCAGCACAACCACCTCAATCAACACAATAACTGCCATACCACTTTGCCCGACAAACAGGTGGAATTTTCACATATAAAAACAGGGTACAAACAAACCTTTCAGACAAAACAATCAAAATACAGTAAAACAACCCCATAATTGGTTGAGATTAGGTTAAGATACTCATCTGAAATGTCGATATATAATCACTACTGCCATTGAATTTTCCTGCATATAAACCAATGGCAATTACCCGCATGGACGCCGCTTTTTACAATTCATAGAAATCTTAATAGGTTTAGTAGCATGCAGACATTTTCGCTGATTTTATTATCATTAGTCTCGATAGTCATGCTGCCCGGCGCACAGGCTGCAGTACCGACGGCTAGTGACAACACCATCACAATCAATGAAGATAGCACTTATACATTTTCAGAAACTGACTTTGGGTATTTGGATGCGGATGATGATGCTTTTACCAGCATTCAGATTACAACGCTCGAAACTACCGGAACCTTACGTTTTTTTAACAACAACGTAATTCTCAATCAAGAGATTAATGTATCAAACCTTACCAACTTCACTTTTAAACCCGCGCTGAATCAATCTGGAAATGACTACGCCCGTTTTGAATTTACGGTAAATGATGGCGATGATAGTAGTACCCCGTCCAACATCATCACCTTTAATGTTTTGCCTGTCGATGACCCACCACACCTCATCACCCCACCACTTTCAACTATTAATGAAGATAGCCCCTATGATTCCACTCCAACCGTTGGAGATGTTGATTCCGGCAGCCCGCTAATTTTTTCAATTGAAAACCAGCCAGCATGGATCACAACCTTTGATACTAGCTCAGGGCAATTGAGCGGCACCCCTGAAAATGGCGATGTTCGCGTTCACAGCAATATCATTCTCACTGTTGAGGATACTGCCGGCCTAATCACGTCTCTTCCTGCCTTTAGCATCACGGTAAATAACACCAATGATGCACCTACGATTGGAGGCACACCTACAACCATTATTAATGAAGATAGCCTCTACAATTTCATACCTAATGTGATTGATGTTGATGTGGGTGATACAAGAATTTTCAGCATCA
The DNA here is from genome assembly GCA_003230195.1 of Gammaproteobacteria bacterium. Classification (GTDB taxonomy): domain Bacteria; phylum Pseudomonadota; class Gammaproteobacteria; order SZUA-140; family SZUA-140; genus SZUA-76. Next base: position 10,319 of record QIHH01000190.1, on the reverse strand, counting down.
CCAATAAGCCTGAATGGGCAAATTTCAATACTAGTAACGGCGCACTTAGCGGCATACCGACCAATGGCGATACCGGCGACTACCCTAGCATCTCAATGACAGTCACCGACTCAGATGGAGAAAGTGACACACTTGCATCATTTGGCATTACTGTCATCCCTATCAATGATGCACCAACCTTTACCAACAGCCCGCCCATCAGCATCAATGAAGATATTAACTACAACTTCACCCTGATCGCGGCCGATGTCGACAGTGACATAGGGGAACTGGTGTTTAGTGTCACACCCGGCACATTTCTACCAGACTGGCTTACCTTCGTGCCTGCTACCGGCATGCTTAGCAGCGAAGCTGGCCGTCCAGATAACGGGGATGTTGGCGCCTATAACAACATAAGCTTCACAGTGACCGATAATGAAGGTGATGAGAGCAAAAGCACCTCGCTTCCCCCTTTCAACATCACAGTAATCAATGTTAATGATTCCCCTATCGGCAATATTGAGATCGTTGGTGACCACAAAGAAAACACTACATTCAGCGTAAGAACTAATTTCACTGATGATGATGGCCTCGGGACATTTCGTTATCAGTGGCAACGAAACGGCATCAATGTTGGCACCAGCAGTAATTATCTATTAGGCAATGCTGACGTCGGCCAGACCATTAGTGTCACCATCAGCTATACCGACAGGCGTGGTACTGATGAATCTGTCAGCACTAATGCAGGTACAATCACAGGTAACACCCCACTGCAAGGTAACGTTACGATTAATGGCCAGCCCTATATTGGGCAGACATTAGTTGCCGTTACCACTGAGCTGAGTGATGTCAATGAACTGGGTACCTTCTCATATCAGTGGCGTTACAGTGGTGTAGCCGGTGTTGTCGGCACAGATAGTAACAGCTACCTGCTCAGTGCTAGTGATGAGAATCAAACCATCACTGTTACCGTCAGCTACACCGATGGAGCAGGCTATGATGAAAGTGTGACAAGCGACTCAACAGCAGCGGTGACAATAGACCCAAGCCAAGATAGTGATGGCGATGGCATGAGCGACGTTGATGAGATTAAATATGGCCTGAACCCTGATGTCAATGATGCCGAACAAGATCTGGATGGCGATGGCGTCACCAACCAGGACGAACTCGATGCAGGAACTGATCCGACAAAAGATGATTATCCACCTGCGAACTTCACTGTTCCTGCAGACAAAACCATCAACTCATCTGGTCTACTAACAGCAGTAGACCTTGGCATTGCCACCACAGTTGATGGCAAAGATGGCGTTATCAGCGCCATTCCTGATAACAGAGGCCCCTTTAGGCCCGGTATTAATACCATCAGCTGGACCGCCACCGATGCAGCAGGTAACGCCACCACCGCCAGCACCACACAAACGATTAATGTCATACCAATGGTTGACTTTGCTATTGACCAAATTAGCAACGAAGGCACAATTGCCACTGTTTCAGTTCACCTCAATGGCGCTACTACCTCTAACCTCTCAATCCCATTCACACTGAGTGGTACTGCCGCTTCTGATGACTATGATATTGCGACAAATAGCATCTCGATTACTAGCGGCGATGTCAGTGGCAATGTCTCTGTTATTATCACTGATGCGGATGCCACAGAAGTTGATGAAACCCTTATTTTCACAATGGGAGACTTAACCGCTTTAGATGTCATTACCGGTCATAAAACCACTCATACCATCACCATCACAGAACAAAACATTGCGCCAAAAATATCGCTACTAATGACGCAAGGCGGCACCCATACCTCAACCGTAGTTGCCGACGCAGACCCCGACCCTAACAATGTAACGATCATCTTCGCTACCGTTGTCGCCTCTGTCACTGATCGCAATGCAATAACTGTATTTGACTGGAGCGAAAGTGACAATACACTGGTGGATAACCACGGTGATACCACAAATGACACCTTCACATTTAATCCTAGTCTCCTAAATGTTGGCACATACACCATCGCAGTCAAGGTAAGTGATGACGGTGATTTAGTCAGCACCCAAAAACACCGATTTAAAGTCGTGGTCAGCGTTCCCGCTGATGAAGATCATGAAGATAGAGACGATGATGGCATCGCCGATCAATATGATGAAATTGCACTAAGCCATGTTATTGCACTACAACAGACAGATCAATCTCGACACCTGGTTGAAACACAACCGGGCCTACAACTGCGCCTCGGGGCCATCGCCTTTGAATCAGCCACTAATGGCCTGCAGGTAAGTGCTTCTACCATCGAAACTTATGCGACAAGCGTCCGATCCCCAAATGATGACTACTTTAATGTTGGTGGACTATTCGATTTTGAGATTCATGGCCTCAGTCAAGCAGGCGATTCTGCTCTTGTGGTGATTCCATTACGAACGGCTATCCCAACCGGCCCATACTACCGAAAACTAATGTCCAGCGGCTGGCAGAGTTTTATTGTTGATGAAAACAATACCCTAGCTTCCGCTTCCGGCAGTAACGGCAGTTGCCCTCCTCCCAATAGCAGTGCCTATCGTCCCGGTCTAATCCCAGGTCATCTATGCGTACAGTTGCTGCTCGAAGATGGTGGCCTCAATGATGCCGATGGTGTAGCCAATGGCGTTATTATCGATCCAGGTGGTATTGCCGTCGTCCCTCTTCCAGGCGAACAGCCGCCACCTGTGCAGATCCTCCCCTTACCTGACATTGGCGGTGGTGCACCGTATGGAATTCTGCTTTTACTGTTGGCATCAACATGCGTGCGTTTGTGCCGAGCCCGTGGCCATGCAACCGCTCAAAATGGCATTTAATTCTTCAGGACTCAATATACTCAATCATCAACTGTACCGTACGTCGTCCCATATATTCATTCACATCAAGACGGTAAGCTACGTGCAATCGCTCACTCGTCACCTCACCATGATTGAATGCAATCGCATCAATGGTGTGATGGCTGCCGACAGGCTGCAACACTAATTTCAGGTGTTTTTCACCAACAATACGCTGCTGTATCACATCAAAGTCACCATCGAATAGCGGTTCAGGAAAGGCTTGCCCCCATGGTCCTGCGGCACGCAGCACTTCGCCCAGCTCCAGTGAGAACTCATCGTGTTCGAGTTCGCCATCACTATATATCACATCCAGTAAAATTTCGTCGTCGACACAACCACGCAACACTTGATTAAAAGCCGCTTCAAATGCAGCAAAATCTGATAATTTCAATGTCATTCCCGCGGCCATCGCATGACCACCAAACTTGCTCAACAAACCCGGATGCCCAGCAGCAACGGCGTCAAGCACATCGCGCATATGCACCCCTTTGATAGATCGTGCCGAGCCTTTAATTTCAACATCATCACTTTTAACATCAGCATTGGCCAGTGCAAAGGCAATCACCGGACGATGATAACGATCTTTAATTCGCGATGCCACAATCCCCACGACACCCTGATGCCAGCTCTCATCAAACAGACACAACCCTACGGGGGCGCTCTCATCATTGATATCGAGCTTGATATTAGCAAGGCAATCGAGTGCCTGTGCCTGCATCTCTCCTTCAATCTCACGCCGCTCACGATTAAGTTCATCGAGCCGCTGTGCCAATAAGGCTGCAACATCAGTATCGTCCGCCAATAGACACTCAATGCCGAGCGACATATCTTCCAAGCGCCCGGCAGCATTGAGTCTTGGGCCAACCACAAAACCGAGATCCGATGCGACAATATTAGCCGGATTACATTTTCCCACGCTCAGCAATGCATTAATCCCTGCACAACAGGCACCACTGCGAATGCGTGCCAATCCCTGCGAAACAAGAATACGATTATTATGATCAAGCGATACCACATCCGCCACGGTGCCAAGCGCAACGATATCCAATAATGTCGCAAGATTTGGTATTGCAATCTCCTGCTGTTCAAACCAGCCAGACTCACGCAGGCTGGCTCGCAAGGCAAGCATCACATAAAAGATCACCCCCACCCCAGCCAGGTTTTTACTGGGAAAGTCATCATCGGGTTGATTGGGATTCACAATCGCATCGGCATCCGGCAACATCTCACTTGGTAAATGATGGTCCGTCACCAACACCTTTATACCCAGATTTTTAGCGGTATTCACACCGTCAATGCTTGAAATACCGTTGTCAACCGTTACAATTAAATCAGGCTGCTGTTGACTTGCCAGTTCAACAATTTCAGGGGTTAAGCCATAGCCATATTCAAAACGATTCGGTACCAGATAACTCACCTTCTCTGCACCCATCGCACGTAACGCGCGCATTGCAACGGTACAACTGGTAGCACCATCGGCATCAAAGTCCGCTACGATCATGATGTGCTGCTGTTCAACAACCGCCTGCGCTAATAGCTGAGCTGCGCGATCAATGCCTTTTAACGCGGTAACCGGATGGAGCTTTGATAATGAATAATCAAGTTGCGCATCATCAACCACCCCACGCGCAGCATAAATGCGTTGCATTCGTGGCGAGAGCACTCTATCAAGATTATTTTTCTTAGTTGAAGTGCTACGGCGAATAATTTTTTTACTTGAAGTCATCAGTCAATCTACCGGCTAAATGGATCCAGCGATTATATAACCGCACCACCAACATCACAAATAGACCTCAAATCAACCGCCAGCAATTGCCCTCTACGCCATTCACTCAGTGACACTATAAAAAATTAAATAATGAAAGGCCCTGAATACGTACAAAGGACTGTTGAGCAGCCTGCAGTGCCACTTCCTGCTGCTTAAGGCGCGTAACAGCCTCAATCATATCAAGGTCTTCTAATTCTGATACGGTCTCCTTGATTCGCAAGATAAAATCTGCATTCAGGTTCTGCTGTGAATCAAGCGCATTCATTCGAGCACCTATTTCTGCTCTTATGCCACGAAAGTTGTCCATGGCACGATCAATATCTGAAAAAAAACGATTAACCGCATTATTAAGCTGGGCAGAGTCCGCAGCCGTCCCGGTACCCCCATTCTCCAAAGCAAGCGCAAGATTCCGTACGGTGCTAAATACATCCTGATTAAGGCTCGGACTAATAACAAACTGATCACCAATGTTAGCAACACCTTTGATGTTTGTCTGGATACCATTGAATGAAATAGAACCACCGCTCGTATAAGCATCAAATGTTTCAGCATTACCGGCACTATCTTCAACCAGATAAAATTCAGCAGCACTATTCAACGTTGTCGTGACACTTGGTGTGGTCGTACCATTCAGGTTCGATCCAAAATAACCCACCATACTGTCGAGGTCTCCATCCGAGGCGCCACCCATTGTCTCAGTAATTGTAATGGGAGTTGAGGTCGGCGAAGTATTAGCCAGATAGAGTGCGCCACCATCCACATAAGCTCGTACCCCCGTCGTCAGCGAATCATTATTAATCTCAGTCGCCAACTCAGCTAGAGAACTCACAGGCGCCCCATCCGCTTCATCAGTTGTATAAACGGTTGTACCATTGATCGCCAGTGTATAATTAATATTATCAGCTGTTGTCAGGTTATCACTATAAGCCACACTACTGGCTGCAGTAGTTGCGGCAAAGAAAGAGACGTTATAGCTATCTCCGTCAATCAATGTTGGATCAGTGACGCTACCAGGGTCAATAATGCCACCACCCGTATTGGATTGGTTATCAAAGGTCGTAAATATTCCGTTGCCATTGCGTATTTCGCGAAAAACCGAAGTACCCGAATCAGTTACCTCAAGCTGGCGGTTCGTTCCAATCTGGATTGATCGCTGCCCATCGTCACCATTATAAACATACTGTCCGGATGCAGTCGCTGTGAATGGTTGAGTGCTCCCCTGATAGCCCGAAAACAAATACTCACCATCTGGGCCTCTGCTATTAGCAAATCCAAGCAGTGCATCTAGGTTTTGTTTCACCTCAATTGCGAGTGTATTACGATCTTCATTGGTCAGTGTCGCGCTATTCCCTTGAACTGCAAGTTCTCGTATTTTATCAAGTGTATCGGTAATGCCAGCAATCACTCCCTCTTCAAGTTCGAGACGCGAACGGGAAAAGTTAATGTTAGTCTGAAACTGTTCTGTAATTTTTAATGCCTGGTCCAGACCAACGATTTTAGCAGATGCAGCTGGATCATCGGCTGGAGTCAAAATACGTTTCTGTGTCGATAGTTGTTGTTGTGTTCTCAACAGCTGAGATTGCTGCTCCAGCATTCGATTGAGTCCACTTAACTGTATCTGTCCTGTTGATATCCGCATATCTACCTACCGATGCTATTGAGCAATGTTTGAAACATTGAATCTGCTGCTGAAATGACCTGAGCTGCCGCCTGATAGGCTTGCTGATACTGCATCATATTTGCTGCCTCTTCATCCAGATTGACCCCGGAAATAGAGGCTCTCTCTTCAAGGTTTTGCTGTAAAATACTGTTATAGGCCTTACTACTGACCCCAGACTGAAATGTTTGAGAAGCCACATCGGCAACTAGCGTACCAAAGACATCCTCATAACTAGCCGTGCCGCCCACAAGTGTGAGGTTTGATTGTAATGCAGCCAACAATAGTCCATTACGATTATCACTAACACCATTGATATTTTGGACAATGCTGAAATTGTCACCACTGTTTGCCTCACCGCTTACCGTGGCCTCGATACCATTAAATGCAATCGGATCACCCGATGTATAGGCACCACTGGTTTCGGTATTGCCCGCACTATCAAGCACAATATAACTATTGGCAGTACCCCCATAGGTCTGTGTATTTGATGATGCAGCACCCGTTAAAACCGTTCCAAAATAACCTGTGACAGAATCGGCCACATCCAATGGTGTCGCTCCGCTGTCGAGCAATTCTTCAGTGACAGTAAACGGCACCGCACTTGCCGGACTTTGCGCCAACAACAGTGTTCCACTAACATTATCCACATACGCTCTTACACCTGTCGTCGTAGTACTCAGGTTGATCTGTGCAGCAAGGGCATCTTGGTCTGCCAACAATGGGTCGCCTTCATTTTGCGTATAGACCAGCGTATTATTGATCACTAAACGATATTGAAGTGCATTACCTGTTGCTGCATCATCATTAATTAAACCAATCACGCTACCATCAGCATCACCACTGGTGGTGTCTGCCATAATCACAGAATATGAGTCTGCAATATAGGCAGCAGAATCCGTCACGCTGCCTGAGTTGATGGTGCCACTACCGGTATTATCTAATGAATTCGTTGCGCGTACGGGCGAAGCCATCGCAATGCTTTGCGGGTTAGACACCGATAATCCCATATTTTGTGCAGCATTGCGTACTGGTCTAATCAAAAAACTATCGCCATCGGCAATGGTTCCTGAGTTTAAACTTAACGTCATACCCGCAACTGTTTCACTAGTACTAGGAAAAGTTGCTAAAAGAACAGTACTATTATCATCAAGATTCGTTAGTGTATAGTTTGATCCTGTCCGTTCAAGACGATAGTTACTGCCTGTCAACTGACTAATATCAGTCACACTCACATTAATTTGAGAAGCATCACTGACATTAGACTGGTTCCCCAGAACCTGTGGCACTGTGCTGCCTAATGAATTAAAATAATCACCACCCAACGCACCGTTAAGATCGATCCCTAGTCGATGCTGCTGATTAAATGTTTCAGCCAATCCCATCGCAATATATCCCAAGTCATCCTGTGCAGAATCAAGCAACTGTGACCTGAAACTCAATAACCCTCCCAATGAACCACCACTAATCTGGCTTGAAATCTCAACCGCTCTTGATCCTGCAGAAAAACCCACTTCAAGCTGCTCGGGATCAAATGCATTATTTATTGATATAAGGTCACGAGAATCAAAACCCACCACTACCGACTGTCCAGTGCCAATAAAAACGTTAAGCGCGCCATTGCCTTCTTCAACTGTAGAGACCGACACATACTTTGAAAGATCTAATACCAACTGGTCACGTTTATCGAGCAGGTCATTAGGTAGATTCCCATTACCGGCTGAAAGCGCGCTTGAAATTTCGCGGTTCACATCTGCTATCGCGGAGGTCAACCCATTGATGGCGTTAATCTCTGTCCGAATCGTCTGGTTCAGGCTATCACGTGCATCAGTTAAGCCCTGACTAAAACTCTTAAAACGTGCAACTAATGTTTCACTATCACTAAGCAATACTTGGCGAGCAACATTATCACCAGGCGATTCAGAAACTAACTGCACAGAATTAAAGAAAGCCTGCATGCTAGGCATCAGGCCCGCATCAGCATCAACCAGCAGGTTATTAACACGACTTGCCAGTGTATTAAATTCACTCGCCTGCTCACTGGCAGAAGTGCTAGAACGCAACTGGGATGTCACAAATGAATCAAAGATACGTTCGATCGAACTGATCTGAACACCGTTACCAACAAAGCCATAACCTGTTGCATCTGGCGTACGGGCTGCAAACTCAACACGCTGACGGCTATACCCTTCCGTATTCACGTTATTGATATTATTAGAGGTAACCGCTAATGCACGTTGAGCCGATAACAGACCTGAAACCCCGGATGCTAGTATCCCGCCAGCCATTTCAAGCCACCTGATGTAAGCGATTTAACGCTATGATTAATATGAGTTTATGTGCTAGTACATTCATTTTATACCCTACCTATATTAGCGGCTGATAGCCTGAAAGCTGCATTGGATTCGGCATCTTCTTAATCACCTCAGACTCCATTATCATATGGATTTTTCAGGCGAAACCCCCAATTTTACTGCCGCACGTTCAGCCGCGGGTCTCATCTGTTCCACAAATTCACGAGGTGATTCCATTCGGTCAGCTCGGTATTCAATGTTCTTCGCCCCATACGCCGCAAGAACAGGACTCTGAACAGCCATCCGTTCAGGCAAAGGAATAAGCTTCATCTCATCATCAAGCGCCGTCGAAGTCCCGTCGGGAGTGCCACCTAACTGGCGAATCAACATCTCTTTTAAGCCAATACCACGTCCTTCAGACATGGATAGTGAGAGCTGCTTATCGAACATTTCACGGTACATCTTACTCTGATCATTATCGAACAAACCGCCCTCAGTAGGGGCTGCATCCCGCATACTCTTTAACATCATCTGGGTAAAGATTGATTCAAACTGACGTGCAACCTGCTCAATCGACTCATTCGAGGTTTCATTGCGCACATCCGCCTTTAATTGGGACAGACCGTGAAAATCAGTATAAACAGATGAGGTTACAGTCATAGTATGATCACTTCAGTCACTTTTAAATCACTATCAATTCTGCGCGCAGTGCGCCTGCTTCTTTCAATGCTTCAAGAATTGCGATCAAATCACCTGGCGCGGCACCAACCTGATTCACCGCCTGTACAATCTCATTTAGAGAAACACCCGGGTTAAACATAAACATACGGTTAGCCTCCTGACTGATCTCGATATCGGAAACAGGTACCACCACCGTTGAACCACCAGCAAGCGGTCCCGTGGGTTGACTAACCGCAGTTTGTTCAACAATCGTGACCGTCAAACTACCATGTGAAACCGCAGCAGAAGTCACCCGCACATGACGTCCAATTACGACCGTACCGGTTCGTGAGTTAACAATAATTCTCGCCGAAGCCTCACCAGGTTCTAGCGTAATATTTTCAACAATCGATAAAAACATCACCCGCTGCGAATGTGATTTCGGCGCATTCACTTTAATTGATGATGCATCAACTGGATAAGCGGTACCCATTCCAATCGCGCTATTTATCGCCTCGGCAACACGTTTTGAAGTGGTAAAGTCTGGGCCATGTAAATTTAAGACAATGCTGTCTTCCGATCCAAATGGTGTCGGTGCTGCACGTTCAACCGTCGCACCACCTGGAATACGACCCACACTTGGGATATTGACCGTAATTTTAGAACCATCGCTACCACCAGCACCAAAGCCACCAACAATTAGATTGCCTTGTGCTATCGCATATATATTCCCATCTGCCCCTTTCAGTGGTGCCATTAACAGGCTACCGCCACGCAGGCTTTTAGCGTTACCGAGCGATGAAATAGTGACATCAAGCAACTGCCCCGGTTTTGCAAATGCGGGTAGATTTGTGTGTAGTGAGACTGCAGCAACATTTTTTAACTGTGGATTAGTGCCCGGAGGTAAAGTGACACCAAACTGCGCTAACATACTCAACATACTTTGAATCGTAAATGGCGTTTGACTGGTTTGATCACCGGTACCGTCCAGTCCAACCACCAAGCCATAACCAACCAGCTGATTGGAGCGCACACCTGCGACTGTAGCAAGGTCCTTGATTCTTTCTGCCTGTGCCACACCAGCCATTAAAATCAACGCTAACGTAAAAGGT
>QIHH01000129.1 GCA_003230195.1 Gammaproteobacteria bacterium | reverse complement strand
GCCACGTTAAGCGCCAATACCATCAGTACAAATGCCCTCATTGATTCGCCGCTCCCGCAATCATCGCCACGCCCTTTAACACTAAATCAGGCTCCAACACCCCTTCACATTGCAAATGAGGCCTTAACATACTGGCATCCCCCCCCGTCAACAGCAATGAAATGCCTTCACCAAGCGATTGCTGCGCATCCGCAAACACTCGATCAATCAATGCCACTGACGAATAACATGCACCAGCCGATATTGCATCTGCTGTATTTCGCGCCATAAAGTGCATCCCGCCATCCCCTTGCCCATCGCTTATCACATCCAGTCCCGCTGTATTTTTCACTAACGTACCCTGCAGTAACGACATACCGGGCACAATCATTCCACCAAGGTGAACACCCTTTGCTGTTAGCAGATCAACCGTCAAAGCTGTGCCACAATCAACAATACATAGCGCACCATCACATAACTGCCGTGCGGCAATCAGTGCCAACCAACGATCAACGCCAAGACGATGCGGCTCATCGTAACCATTGACAACACCAAAAGCAGCAGCCTGCGTCGCAGTCATTTCAACCTGGCAACCCCAAGCCTTACTAACCACACGGTAGAGCTGCTCACGATAAGCCTCATCGGCCACATTTGAAACAACCACGTGTAAAGGGCGACAGTGCCTCGCCTGCACCGCAGCCACCATGCTTGCGACATCACCTTCGCCGCGCGACTGCGCACCACCCGACTGAAACTCACCACCAATCAGACAGCCCCATTTAATCCTAGTATTACCGATATCCAACAATAAAATCATAACAATTCCAACGTTAACACCATTTACAACGGCGCCACTTCGCGTAACAAAAAAACATCGCCCGAAAGATAACGACTAATTTCACCCTCACGCTCAATTAATAAGGCACCCGTGGTGTCGATCCCACGCGCCTTCCCTTCAATAACACTTTGAGCCTGCTGTAATGTCACGGATTTACCCGCCATCACATCCCACTGCTGCCAGCGCCTCATAAACGGCGCGAAACCCTTTTTCTGGAACTCAGACATCGCCACTGCAATCGCCGCGATCAAGATCGATGCTGCCCGGTTTCTCGACACCGGCTCTGGTAACAGCTCATCGAGCGCAACCCACGGCTGGTCGATTGACTCATCAATCGCCGATGGCGCCCTTATATTCAGCCCTACCCCAATTACAACCCGGCTCGTGCCAGAAAACTCACCACTCATCTCCAGCAGAATACCCGCCAGCTTCCGCCCGCCTATATATAGATCATTCGGCCATTTCAACCCTGGCTGCGAAAGGCCTAGAGACGATAAACCCTCCGCCACCGCCACCGCCACCGCCAGCGACAAACCAGAAAGTGCGTCCGGCCCACCATTAAAACGCCACAGCAGTGAAAAGCAAAGATCAGCACCAAAAGAAGAGACCCAACGACGCCCCTGACGACCACGGCCAGCGGTCTGATACTCAACAAGACAAACGTTACCACTAGGCAACGCCATCGCCTCAGGGCGCATCAAATGACTATTAGTAGAGTCCAATAGAGGATGGAGATCAAGGTCTGCAATCAACGGGCGTGCCGCCTGCGGCAGGCCATCAATAATGCGTGATTCACATAGCAACTCAAGAGGCGTTCTGAGCCGATAACCTCGACCTGTTACGGCATAAATGTCGAGCCCATAACCACGCAGCGTTTGTACATGCCGCCAAATAGCACTCCGCCCAACGCCCAGCTCCGCACCCAACGCATCCCCAGAGTGAAAACTGCCATCTGACAGTGTGTTAAGTAGCCTGAATCGAGTTTGCATCGCGCCAGTGTAACTGAATCAACTACAGCACGCCCATACCAACAAATATTTAAACAATGAAACCAAACAACAACAGGAAAAAAACTGTGCAGAAGGACATAAAAAAGCGGCGGTGTTAATTCCCGGATAAGGGATTCAACGCTAACCACCGCCGAGATTTGCCTGCCCACATCATTAAAATGGGGTAAGCGAATGATAATTTTACGACTTAAAACATCATCTCACGTGAATAAAGCCTAAGCTCTCTCACGAACAAAATATTAGATGTTAGTGCCAACCAGCCCTAGAACAGTAATAATTGCTGCAATAGCAAGAACAAAAAGGCCATCCGTCTTCGAAATATTCGCATCAGACATTATTCTCATCTCCTCAAAATCAAACGCTGTATGTATGTCAGGAATGCCTTGCCACTACATTCCCCCTCGACAAGTAACATAGCAAATCACTCAACAAATTGGCAAGTATTATTTCAAAGCAAATAACATTGCTTATTATGATGTTATAGCAATATTGGCCGCCTTTTAATTCTGGTTTTTTCGAATAATAGCGATATACCATCAGAAAAATAACATATAAAGCGCGTGGTAATGGTGCATTCAAAATAATAGCGGCGCGCAACCGGACAATTAACAAACACAGCACTACAGCCACGGCTACATGGAACACAACCAGTTAAATACCACTTTTAAAGAATCAAATGGTTACACCGATATGATCGTTATATGTAAGAACGATTCTTTCACTAGGTGCACTTTGAAAAAAAATAAGCTTAAGATTGTAGTCATTACAGCCTTTCTATTGCTTGGCTGGCATACGCACGTGCTTGCCAAAACACAACCCGCCACAGCGACACACGACATAAGAATCCTTATCGACGTTTCAGGCAGTATGAAATGGAATGACCCCGACAACCTTCGCATCCCCGCCTTGCGCTTGCTTGCCAACCTGCTACCGAGCAATGCACAGGCAGGTGTCTGGACTTTTGGGCGCCACGTCAACATGCTAGTACCACTCGCTTCCGTTGATAAACAATGGAAACAACGCGCCACCAAAGCAGCTGGCGAAATTCGCTCCAACGGATTATTTACCAATATTGAAGAGACCCTGCAGAAGTCAACCTGGGACTGGAAGCAAGACAATCCAGATATTGAGCGTACTATTATTCTACTAACCGATGGCCTCGTCGACATCGACAAAGACGCTAATAAAAACCGTGCATCTCGAGATAACATCATTAACAACATTGTGCCTCGGCTCGCCAGAGCTGGTGCAACAGTACACACGATTGCACTCTCAGGTGAAGCAGATGAGCTTCTCCTACAGCAACTCGCAGCCTCATCTAATGGCTGGTATGAAAAAGCAAAAGACGCTGAAGGACTTGAGCGTATTTTCTTTCGTATGTTTGAAAAAACAACCCAACCAGACACGCTGCCATTGATCGAAAACAAAGTCATCGTCGATAACAGCATCAATGAGATGACATTATTAATTTTTAACCGTAATGATGTGCAATCGCCCATGATCACAACCCCCAAAGATAGCGTCTTTGGGCGTAATAACCTACCGAAAAATGTTAGCTGGCACCATGAATCACGCTACGATCTCATCACCATTACCAATCCAACTAGCGGTACTTGGCATGTTGATGCTGATATCGACCCCGATAATCGCGTCATGGTAGTGACTGACCTAAAACTCGTCACCACTTCATTCCCCAACAATATTTATCTGGATGATAAACAACACTATTTCGCATTACTTACCAACGAAGACAAGATCATCTCCAAACTCGCTTTTCATCGCTTTGTCGATATTAAGCTACAACAGACACACAAAGAGAACCAGACGCGACACAAACTAAAAGATGATGGCAATGCTGCTGATGTAAAAGCAAAAGATGGCACCTATAGCATCAATCTAAGTGATGCACTCACAGAAGGCCAACACGCACTCATCACTCTGGTCGATGGCGTCACCTTTAAACGAGAGAAAAGACACTTGGTCAATGTTTACGCCTCACCGGCAATCATCTCTATCAAACCTGAAAAGATTCTTGATGAAGAGATCGAGACGTTATTCGCCATTCCTCGGGCTGACATGATCAATCCAGATTCGATCAATATGATTGCAACCATCTCAAACAGTACCAGTGAAATTCAACACATCGATATTCCACGCAGTAGTCATAATGAATGGAAACTGCCTTTAGGTAACTTCTCTTCCAAGCAGCAGCATAGCGTTACCATTGAGATCACAGGAACACGCCCCAATGGCCGCCCAGTCGAAAGCCACGTAGGCCCCATCTCATTTGGCGCGCAAACACAACCAGCCGAAGCAATTAGGATACCTGATGCCAACGAATTAACACCTGTCGCAGAAGCAGCAGCAGAAACAGCAGCAGAAGTAACAAATGACAACGAAGTTAACTGGGTAGCCATCTCAATTCCATTTGTCATCTTCAACCTCCTGTTCGGTGGCGGTATCTTATTTGGATATAAAAAATGGAAAGCCCGACCAAAATCCGCGCAGGAAAAACCGTGGGAAGCACTCGCTCATGAATAGCCTATATGCATCACTATCGCTCATCCTTGCAGAAGTCACTCTGTTTTTATTAGTCGTATGCAGTGCCCTTATTTTTTTAAAAATAAAAGAGCAGCGCAAAGATAAAAAGGCGCTACTAACATTGACTGAAAAGATAAAAGAGAACGAAGAAGAGCGCCTCAATGTTCTTTCAATCAAGCTTAAAGAGACTCACGAGCTGGATAGCGATGCTCTCAGCGCCACTGCGAAAAAAATTCTCGGCACAGAAATAGAGCTCTACATCACCATGATGAACATCTATGCCGATAGAGATAGTGAGGCACTCAAAAACCTCGATAAAAATATCGCAGCGCTCACAGAGTCCAATACAAAGCTCAGTACAATTAACATCGACAGTAGGTCACCCACCACAGACATAACCAATAATGCAGCATTCAATGAGCTAAAAAATGAAAATTCCCGTTTACAACACGAACTAACCGCTACTCAAAAAACAAATGATCGCCTAGAAAAGGAACTCGATACGGCCAAAAAAGAGATGCGCGAAACAGTAACCGAATTCATCTCTGCATTCAGCGGTGGGCGTGATGCTGCCGAAGAGATTCTTGCAAAAAAAGAAAAGAAAAATTTTGAAGCACGAGAAACGGCATCTAAACTACCGGATGAATCCCCAACAACAAGAGGTGAAAAGCCCATAGAAAACAGTAACCACGCAGAGAAGCCTGAGATCAATAAAGCGCTCCCCGCCAACGTGGAAGAAGCCAAAGAAGGAGAAGAGAACAACCCTTTTCTCAGTATCGATAGTAATGCCATAGCTAACAATGACACTGAATCAGCAAGGGCCTCCGTTGATCACGCAACAGATGAAAGCGATCTAGACATTGATCTGGGCCTAAATATTGACCCAACCCCGCAATCCTCAACAGAAATGAGCGATAAGACAGATGCGCCAGCGGCCGACGATATTGATACACTACTCGCCACCAATACGAATGATACACCATCAACGCCAGAGACAAAAAGCAGTGACGAAGCGCTTGATCCTGATGACATCGACGCCTTGCTAGCAGCAAGTGTGAATGATGCGCCAGACACACCAGCATCTGACACTAAAAAGGACATCACAGAAAAAGCAGTCGAGACAGGTGACATTGATGCCCTGCTGACAGCTAACACATCTACCAAAGAACCATCCCAAATCCCCTCGTCCGAAGAAGAGTTTAATATTGATGCTATCCTTGAAGATATCGATATCACAACTGCAAGCGCCGTGCCTAACAACAAAAAAGAAGTCGAAAAAGCCAGTGGAGGTTAACCCACTCTGACAAACAAGCATAAAAAAAGCGGCCAAATAGCCGCTTTTTCAAAACATGTCTATAGCCGTTATTACAACTTGTCAGACTCATTTGCAAGATATGAAGCCACGCCTTCTGCCGTTGGGCTCATTCCTTTATCACCCTCTTTCCAGCCAGCAGGACAAACTTCACCGTGCTCTTCTGTGAACTGTAGCGCATCGATGGTACGTAGCATTTCATCAATGTTACGGCCCAGCGGCAGGTCATTCACTACTTGGTGACGAACCACACCTTCTTTATCAATCAGGAATGAACCACGCAGGGCCACGGCCTCATCCAGCAGAACATCATAATCACGCGCGATGTTTTTGGTCAGATCAGCCACTAGCGGGTATTTCACATTGCCAATACCCCCTTGGTCTATTGGCGTATTTTTCCATGCATGATGGGAAAAGTGTGAATCGACAGAACAGCCAATCACCTGTACGTTACGTTTTTCAAATTCAGCAATTCTGTGATCAAATGCAATCAACTCAGACGGACAAACAAAGGTGAAATCCAGTGGATAGAAGAACAGGACAACGTACTTACCACGCGAATCAGAAAGTTTGTATTCCTCGTTAAAACTGCCATCAGGCATCGCCGCTACAGCGGTAAAATCCGGGGCTTCTTTGGTTACCAATACACTCATTTTTCGATCTCCTTAAACAAAACTTATCAAATTCAGCTGAAATAACCTTTCAGGGCAAGCATGCCCAAACAGCTATTCATTAGGGCTAGAGTTTAGCGTTTTTATTGCCCACTACAACCCTGGTTTTATAAGGACAATCACCACCCACATCACAAGCATACTGATGAAGTGTTACAATCTCCCTACAAATACCATTATACATAGACTTTCTGCCAACAGATGCCCCGCATATACATTACAACTTCGCTTGAGACCAATTCAGAAATCACGATCGAAGGCAGTGCAGCCAACCATATCGGGCGAGTCTTGCGCCTCAAAAGCGGTGACGAGATCACGCTGTTTAATGGTAAAGGCGGCGAATACAGTGCAACGCTCACCTCGATTGAACGACAGATAATTCATGCACAAGTCGGCGAATTCAATCCACGTGAATCTGAATCGCCGCTACAGATAACACTGGCGCAAGGAATTTCGCGCGGTGAACGAATGGACTATACCTTGCAAAAGTCCGTTGAACTTGGCGTTAATCGCATCATTCCGCTCATCACCGAACGCTGCGGCGTCAAACTGGATGAGAAGCGCTTAACCAAACGACTGCTGCACTGGCAGGGGGTTATCATCAGCGCCTGCGAACAATGCGGCCGCAATCGCATCCCTGAAATCCAACCAATCACCTCACTAGCGCACTGGCTTGGCGAAAATCACGCTGAAACACAATCATTCGTGCTCCATCATCGAGCAACACACTCTTTGCACCAACTAGCGCCCCCCTCCGGGCCAATCTCACTGTTAATCGGCCCAGAGGGGGGGCTTAGTGAAAACGAGATCGAGTGTGCCTCTCAAAACGGATTTCAGGGGATTCAGTTCGGCCCTCGTATCTTGCGCACTGAAACGGCCAGCATCGCGGCATTAGCCGCACTGCAAACACACTGGGGCGATCTCCGGTAACGAGAGCGAGTTTGAAAACAGACCGCTAGAGCGGCACAGAAAGGGTAAAACTAGCGCCTTGTCCACGTGCCGTCTGCACCTGAACATGGCCACCCAGACGACTCACCTCGGTATTCACCACATCCAGCCCCATCCCTCTACCTGAGACAGGTGAAACCACCAGTGAAGTACTTAGCCCAGGGTGAAAAATCATCTCCGACAGCGCCGCTTGCTCCGCCTCCTGAATCGACGTCACGTAACCACTCAGCAGCGCCTTTTCACGTACCGCCTCTTCATCAATACCCGCACCATCATCGGCAACCGTAATCACCCCCATTGAGCGATTTTGGTCGAGCGTTAAAGAGAGCGTTATCACACCATCTTTTGATTTACCTGCCTCCGTCCTTACCGTAGGTGTCTCAATGCCATGATCAATCGCGTTCCACAACAACAGCTCCAGTGGTGCGATCAATTTACCGATCAGTTCGGCAGGCAGCACCACATCCTCACCCGTCACCATCAATCGGACGGATTTACCCAGCATGATGCTCGCACGCTCAACCAAAAATCGTAAACGAGGTAATTTTTGCGCTAATGGCAGGCTTGGCTCAGATTGAACCGCATCCTGTAATTGTTCAACACGCTCAGGTAAAGCGCCCGACATCGGTCGCACCGCTTCATTCACCATTGATACGGTCTCAGCCTGCTGTCCCAGCAGGTCAGTCACCACATTCATACGGACAACATAGCGATTCATCAACTCAAATAGCCCTTCACTCGCCTTCAACTCACCTTTCAAAAAAGCCACCGTACATGATTCAAGATACTGAATATTACTCACCAGTTCCTCAACCCCATATACCAACACAGCCCCTTTAAGCGCGTGTAACTGGCGTAAAAACTCACTGGCTAATGGGGTGTGATGCGGCATCTCCTGCCACTGAGAAAGGGCAGAGCGAATATCTCGCAATGAAGCACCCACACCATCCAGAAATTCAGCCATCACACCCACCGGACAGTTCTGCAGGCAAGGTTTAACATTATGGGTTAACGATGCATTACTCAACGCCATTTTATCTTCAATATTCTGAAGAAAGTCATCATCCCCCTGATAACCATCGCGTAAATTTTCGATATAGCAGACCACATCATCCACTACCACTGCATAAGCCTTTAATCGTCGCTCCGAAACAGCTACCCCCTGCTCATCGGCGCACTGGGCAGCGCTGTTAAGTACCTCAACCACTCGTGCAAGCGACAAATTAGACAGCGGCAAACTCACCTCTCTAATTTGCCGACAGATCAACGCCTCTTTGCAATCTGATGGTGAAGCAATACATTCCCCCACCAAATCACGAATACATCCGAGGTCAGTCAGCAATTGAGCAGTGCTTTCCGGGGATAGCGCCTGCGGGAGTACCCTCTGTCCAGCCTGGCTAGGGTCATGGCTCGAAGGGGTCATAGGACAGTACAACCCTGATGTAGTAATTTGGCGCATCTTCAATTCATACCTGCATTGGCAGTGGATCTATGCGTGGATCTATGCTTTGACACATCCTTGATGTCACATATGATTACAAGGAAACACTCCATGTCACCCCGAATAGCCACACAAGTACGCTGTTTCTTCTGACAAGTACACCTGTAAAATTTTACAGTTGACGTAAGGTTAGACCTACATTTTCGACCAATTTTCACTCACAATTTTCCGAACGAAATACTATCAACATTAAATAACCACTTTAAACTCACCATGTTAGATAAAAAAACAAAAAACCAGAACATCGCCAAGCAAGCGTAAGCGGCGTATCATATGCACAAAACCACCGAACTTAATGCATTAAGCAGGCAGTAAATAATCAACATGAGCACAACACAAAACGACCCCGTCCCACACTTAACAACTGCGTTAAGCGGCCCGTTGCTACAGCTCGAACGTCTCCTACTGGATCAACAGGCCGACATTGAGGGCTGGTTTCGACGCCAGTGGCAGCTGACAAACGCCCCGTTTTACACCTCTGTTGATCTACGCAATGCTGGTTTCAAGCTCGCACCTGTCGACACCAACCTCTTTCCTGCTGGTTTTAACAACCTCAATCCAGCGCTGATCTCACTCAGCATTCAGGCGGCGCAAGCAGCGATTGAGCGTATCTGTCCCACCGCCAATCAAATTCTGATCGTGCCGGAAAGCCACACCCGCAACACCTTTTATATGGAAAGCGTCGCTGCACTACAGGGCATTCTGCAAAAAGCTGGTTTTGAGGTGCGCCTCGGTTCTCTTTCCGAAGAGATCACAGAGAAGCAGACAATCGAGCTGCCATCAGGTAACAGCATTACACTGGAGCCTCTGGAACGCTCAGGCAATCGCGTCGGCATTGGCGACTTTTCGCCCTGCATGATCCTGCTCAACAACGATCTCTCCAGCGGCCGCCCTGCAATTCTCGAAAATATCGAACAGGAAGTGGTACCGCCGCTTGAACTCGGCTGGTCTAAACGCCTCAAATCCGAACACTTTACCCACTATCGTCAGATCGCCAAAGAATTTTCAGAAATGATGGGAATCGACCCATGGTTAATCGACCCACTCTTTTTGCAATGCGGTGAGATTGACTTCAAAAAACGCGAAGGGGAAGAGTGCCTCGCCAAAAACGTCGGTTCACTGCTCGCCGCTATCCAGAAAAAATACGATCAATACGGCATAAACAAAGAACCCTTCGTCGTCATCAAAGCAGATGCAGGCACCTACGGCATGGGAGTAATGACCGCCAGCTCCGTTGAAGAGGTACAGAGCCTCAACCGTAAACAGCGCAACAAAATGGCCTCCTCAAAAAGCGGTGCCAACGTTAATCAGGTATTGTTACAGGAAGGGGTCTACACCTTTGAAACCTGGGGCGAAGCAGCATCAGTCGCCGAACCAGTAGTCTATATGGTCGACCACTTTGTGGTCGGCGGCTTCTACCGTGTGCACACCCGCCGCGGCCCCAATGAAAACCTCAATGCACCCGGTGCACATTTTGAGCCACTCGCCTTTGCCAAGCCCTGCACCACACCATGCCAGGAGATGGAACCGGATGCACAAGCCAACCGCTTTTACGCCTATGGTGTGATTGCACGCCTTGCAATGCTGGCAGCAGCGCGCGAAATCGCTGAACATAAATAAGAGCAAGATGAGATGACGAGCAAATCCAACATAAAGCTAGGCGTCGTGATGGATCCCATCAGCGCCATCAACCCAAAAAAAGATAGCACCATGGCAATGCTGCTAACAGCGCAACAACGTGGCTGGCAGCTTTACTATATGGAACAGAATGATCTCTTTCTCGACAACACTGCAGCGTATGCGGACATTCGCCCGCTTAGTGTCAATAACAACCTCGACAACTGGTTTGAACTGGGCGATGCGATCACCCAACCACTGAACGATCTCGACGTAATACTGATGCGCAAAGACCCGCCCTTCGATATCGACTACATCTATACCACCTACCTGCTTGAGCAGGCCGAGACAGCGGGTACATTTGTGGTCAATAAGCCGCAATCGCTACGCGATGCCAATGAAAAACTCTACACCGCATGGTTTCCACACTGCTGCGCACCGAGCATGGTGACCAGCCAGCCGCAACGGATCAAAGCGTTTCTTGCAGAACATGGCGACATCATCGTCAAACCGCTCTCAGCGATGGGCGGCGCATCAATCTTTCGTATCACCGAAGATAACCCTAACGTCAACGTCATCATAGAAGTGATGACCAACAACGGACAAACCCTGACAATGGCTCAACGCTACCTGCCGGAAATTTTACAGGGCGACAAACGCATCCTGCTGATCGATGGTGAACCGATTCCTTACGCACTGGCACGCATCCCTGCCGAAGGCGAAACCCGCGCCAACCTCGCGACCGGTGGCACCGGCGTTGGCCAGCCACTGAGCGAGCGCGACCAATGGCTGTGCCAAGAGATCGGCCCAACACTTAAATCAAAGGGGCTCACCTTTGTCGGCCTTGATGTCATCGGCGACTACGTTACCGAAATCAACGTCACTAGCCCCACCGGAATTCGTGAACTCGATAACCAGTTCAACCTCAACATCAGCGCCAAATTGATGGATGCCATTGAGGTGCGCCTGGCGTGAAACCTCGCTGGTTAAGCCTGCTGCTGATCGCAACACTGAGCTTCACTGCCTGTAGCGAAGCGCCACCGCAAGTTCACAAGGCAAAACTATTTACCCTTGGCACGCTGGTCGATATCAGTGTATTTCATCAAGAGAAGGCCGCTGCACTGCAAGCGGTCACGATTGTCGAAACTGAACTCGAAACAATCAATCGCCAATGGCACGCATGGCGCGATAGCCCACTCACGCAGATCAACCAGCAACTGGCACAGGGTAAAACCGTCACCATCGATTCAACCAGTCACCATTTTTTACAACAGGCACAAACTCTCGCCGCCAATAGTGATCAGCTTTTCAACCCCACCATCGGTTCATTAATTGAGCAATGGGGCTTTCATAGCGATGACCGTCCAGACGGTGCACCACCTTCAAAAGACAGAATCGATACCGCACTAAAACAGGTACCATCCATGGCCAACATCACGCTCACCACAACAACACTCGCCAGCAATAACCCAGCCGTACAATTTGATTTTGGTGCCTTTGGTAAAGGATATGCAATCGATCGAGCAGTGGAAACGCTCAAACTAGCAGGCATCAAAAATGCCATCGTCAATGCCGGTGGTGATCTACGCACAATTGGCTCAAAGGGTGATCGTCCATGGCGTATCGGCATACGCCACCCGACCGCAGCCGGGGTAATCGCCTCGATCGAAACCGATGGAGATGAAAGTGTTTTTACCTCTGGCAACTACGAACGCTTTTTTGATTTTGACGGCAGTCGCTATCACCATATCATCGACCCTCGCAGCGGCTACCCCGCTAACGATGCCTTATCTGTCACCGTGATTCACCACAATGCCGCCACCGCCGATGCAGCTGCCACCGCACTTTTTATCGCCGGTACAACACAATGGCCACAGATTGCCAAACAGATGGGCATTGATAAAGTGATGCTGATCGGCAATGATCTCACCATCTACATGACTCAGAAAATGGCACAGCGGATTCACCTTGAGATCGACAACACACAGATCAAAATCATCGGGGATGAAACATGACCTGTGCCGACTATTGCGCGGTACTGTTCGCCGCGCTGCTACTGCCCTATCTCTATATCAGCCAATGGACGGGCGATGAAGCAGGCATTAGCGCCACCATCATGAACGGCAATGCAATCACCGAAGTATCTCTCGCTCACGACCACACACTTGAAGTTGATGGTGCACGCGGTACCAGCATCATTAACATCGAAGATGGCAAAATCCGTTTCGCCGCCTCCCCCTGCCTTGGCAAACAGTGTATCCACAGCGGCTGGCTGGAGCATGCTGGTGAGTTCGCTGCCTGCCTGCCCAATCGTATCAGCGTTGCAGTACTGGGTGATGAACCGCGCTTTGATAGCATTAATTTCTAACGCCAGATGAGCGATCAGCCCAACAATGCCGCCGATACCAAATCAGGCATCACCATCAAAACCACCCCCAAAGATCATTTAATCGCCTGGCTGGCCGCACTGGCCATCGCCATTCATATTATCGAAAGTGTATTACCCAGCCCATTACCTGGGGTTAAACCGGGGCTTGCCAACGTCATTACCATTGCCGTGTTCATTCTTTACGGCTGGCGCACAGCGGTGTGGGTTTCAATGCTGCGGGTACTGGTCGGCAGCATTTTGATCGGCACCTTTCTTTCACCAACATTTATGCTAAGTTTTAGCGGTGCGATCGCCAGCCTGGTTGTTTTGTGGCTCGCCAGCCACCTGCCCGGTGAAGGGCTGGGGCCCATTGGCCTCTGCCTGATTGCCGCGATGGCACACATGTTTGGCCAATTTTACACCGCCTACCTGCTCTTCATTCCGCACGATGGGCTATTCAAACTACTGCCACTATTGATGACAGCCGCGGTCATATTTGGCATCATCAGTGGCATAATCGTACGTTCGATGCTTCAGCATCTTGAAAAACGAAAAAATAACACAACCGCATCAACGACCACCCAGCGGAATGAACAGGAAGAGTAACCATGGTCGCCGTTCCACAACCAGTAGCAGCGCACATCACATCATCGGACCGACTCGGCCTGACGATGTTTTTCGCCATCGTGCTCCACGCCATCATTATCCTTGGCATCACCTTTGCACCAGAAGATGAAAGTAAAAATGAGATCGCACCATCACTCGACATCACCCTGGTTCATCAACAGAGCCTAGTAGAAGAGATCGAAAATGCAGAATTACTGGCCCAGACCAACCTAGCAGGTGGCGGTAATGCAGAAGAGATCTCACGCTTGGCAAACCCCGCCTCAACTGCAGCGGATATTCCTGATCCCGGTAGTGCAACCGCCAGTAGCATCGCTGCAGCACCACCACCACAAGAAGCCAAACGTTCACAGGTCGTGATGACACAGCAAAAAAGCACGCACGATACTGTCGTCACCGAACTTACTCCTGAGGTAAAACAGCAAAAGCAGATCACCGCCGCCGAACTGATATCGCGTAGCAAAGAGATCGCAGCCCTTAGTGCCGAGATCAACCGCACCATGGAAAATTACGCCGGACGTGAAAAACATCGCTTCATCTCAGCCCGCACTCGCGAATTCCGTGATGCCGCCTATCTCGATGCCTGGCGCAGCAAAATCGAACGCATCGGTAACATCAACTACCCCGAAGCCGCACGTCAAAAAAACCTATCCGGCACACTCATCCTCGATGTCGCACTACGCCCCAACGGGACAGTGAGAGAAATCACCGTACGCCGCTCATCCGGCCATAAAATATTAGATGACGCCGCCAAACGCATCGTCAGACTCGCAGCACCATTTTCACCATTTCCCAAAGCGATGAAGAAGGATACTGATATTTTGCATATCACGCGGACCTGGCAGTTTTTAAGTGAAAATAGACTTCAAACAAATTAATGGGGAAGAGAATGGGCACAATGAAGTTCGTAATTATGCAATACACAGACCCAATATATTGTATCCGTTATTCTAAATTATCTTAATTGTATCAATAAATATCAGGTAAATAATCTTTAATTATAGCTATCCTGTTTGTTCTAGTCATGAATCGCCACCATCCGTTCTAGATGTTTTTTCAGCAACGGTTCCAGCGTCGGTGGAAACGGCGTCACCCGATCCTTATTACCCTTGCCATTACGCACAGTCACCTGCTTGTATGACATCCTGCACCCGTAAACGCACTGCTTAGGTAATCCGTAAACCACAACAGTACAGCAACTTCATCACCAGTCCCAGTCCCGCAGTGCTTTCCAGCAAAACCAATACCTGTTTCACCTCTTCCCGCGTCAATACCACCGGGATTCGTGTTTCCTTATGTGAGCAGGGCTGCCGCCACCTCTTCCCGTGGTTGCTGCAATACTCGCTTGTACAGAAACACCAACGCACTAAAAGCCTGATTCTGTGTCGAAGCCGCCACGGTATCCTATAATGCTAAATGCGTTAAAAAATCTGCCACATTTTTCTTTGCGCCCAGCAAAAGCGCCTCCCGCGTTTCCACTGGGTAAAAATGCACAAAGCGTATAATCCAGTCGCAATAAGCACGCTCAGTATGAATGGAATAGTGTAAATACCACATCAAATCGCGCATTTCTGCCAATAAATCGTTTCCAGGCCCCTGAGTTGACATATTAATTACCGGGGAATAGAGTTTTAGAGCAATAGCAGGTGTATATGCCTAAAAATTACCCTAATATCAAATATCAGGATAAATTGACAGATTTTTGTGATTATCAGGCAAATATACCTGATTGTAGGTTCAATACTGCTGGAAAACAGGGCGAATGTGCCTAATACGAATAAGCTAAACCCTGTCAAACTCGCCTCTTAGTTTTCCATATTTATTGTATTTCGGTAATTTTATGCTATGATTTAGGAAAGCTAAGGGGTTAAATATGAATTCAGCAATCACCAATATCGTTAGTCGTCAAAATGACATCGTCAACTCTACTCCCGATGCTTTACCACTGCCCAAATTTACTAGTTATGCTGTTTGTAACCTGAGGGGTGGGATTGGAAAAACGAGTTTGAGTTTTAACTTATCTTATGAAACTGACAATTGCTTGGCTGTCGATACGTGCCCACAAGGTAATTTGTCTTATTTTTACGACAATCTTTATTTTCAAAATAATACAACGACAGTAAAAGACTTGATTTTGCCATATATGCTCCCTGGATTAGGGAAAGCATCAAGGGTGGCAAAAAGAGTTTCTGCTTCTAATCAGTTCTTTTCACAAAAAAACACATATTATATAGCTTCTACTAGTGATCTATATACTCTGCCATCGCAAATGTCTACTGCAATAAATCAGGCTAAATCAATTTCAGGAGTACAGCAAGCTACAGCTATCGATTCAATGTTGTACTCATTGAAAAACGAAATAGTAAGGGAGATGGGTGAAACTAAAACAGAAAAATGTTTGATAG
>QIHH01000121.1 GCA_003230195.1 Gammaproteobacteria bacterium | reverse complement strand
GCGCCGCCACGGTGATTTCACGGATTAGCTTGGTAAACAATTTTCCACGCTTAGCGTCCTGCGCACCCTTGCGATGCTGGATATTCGCCCACTTACTATGACCTGCCATAATGCCTCTCACCAAAATCGATTTTGCAACAGTCTAACATTTTGGCGCGCCTGAATTAAATGGCTGACACCCTCATGATGAAAAAACGATCAATAAGTGCTCACCACCAAGGTTTGGTCGCCACATCAACCATATTAACCACGGTATAAAGTGTTGCGAGAAAGGCCGCCAACACCATCAAACCCAGCAACGGCTTCACCAGTGGGTGGGCACTTTTAATCCAGGGACTATCAAGAATGCCCTGGCCAACCAGATCGAACCCTGCCACCACCGGGGTAAATGCGGCAGTCACCATAAGAAACCCCATCAACGTCAACGGGCGTTCGGGGAAAAGAAAACCCAGCCCCAACAGCAAGGCTACAATGGCATATGCAAAGATTAACGACACATAGCGCATCAGCAGTTCCCCGAATCATGATCATCAATTAGCATAATCATCCCCTCTGAATATAAATGGAACTTACTTAAGGCCGCCTCATCATTCCAGCAAGTATTTGAACCATGTCTCAACACAAGTTTTAGTATTTATGAGAAAATCATATTAGAATAGGCCATCGTCTAATTCTCTGACTTTATTGTTCAACAAGTTTTAAACAAGCTCACTGTATCAATTATGGTCAAGTCAGACCTTTCTTTACTTATCAGTTAACGAAACAGTAGTGTCATTATATTATAGTCTATGGCGTATTGACGTTAAAATACGCCAATCAATAAATTGGCTTAATGATTTATATTTTCAGTCAAAAAATTCAAGGAGAAACCCATGTTCGGCAAAAAACTCACTCCATTATTAGGAGTGGCGATATCAGTAGCGGTTATGTCAGCTGCCACCACCTCTAACGCTGCAGCAAATGATACCCCAGGCTACTGGACAACAACCTCGGGCGAAGTCTGGCGCAATGGTTCTGGGCAGTGCTGGCGGACTCAGTTCTGGAAACCGGAAGATGCCATTGCTGAATGTGAAGATGGTAAACCCGTTAGCAATGATAGCGACATGGATGGTATCACAGATGGTCTGGATAGCTGCCCCAATAGCAGTACTGACATCAAAGTCGATGCACGCGGCTGTGAACTTGATAGTGATGGTGACGGGGTTGTCGATAGCCTCGATCGATGCCCATCCACTCCAGCCGGTACAACAGTCACTGCCAACGGTTGTAAAAAAATAGCCGCAGATAGTGATGGCGATGGCATCGTCGACAGCGAAGACCGCTGTCCAGGAACATCATCTGGTGCCGCGGTCAATGCCAGCGGTTGCGAACTTGATAACGATAAAGATGGCGTCGTCAATAGCAAAGACCGTTGCCCAACAACAACCGCAGGCGTAAAAGTCAACACAACGGGGTGTACGCTTGATACTGACAACGACGGCATCGTCGATAGCCGTGATGATTGCCCCGACACAGGCAGCGGCCAGAAGGTCGATGCAAAGGGTTGTGAAATTAGTGAAGTGATTACGCTCAAGGGTGTCACTTTTGCAATAAGCTCAGATCTGCTCACTGGCAATTCATCTGGCATACTGGATGAAGTCACCGAAATTCTGAAGCGTTATCCTGATATGGTGATTGAAGTTGCCGGGTATACCGATAACCGCGGTTCTGTCAGCCTGAATAAGGCATTATCTCAAAAACGTGCTGAGTCAGTGGTACGCTATTTTACAGTTAAAGGCATTTCATCTGCTAACCTCACAGCCAAAGGGCATGGTATCGAGTCCCCCATCGCCGATAATAATACGGCTGCGGGTCGCGCTCAAAACCGTCGTGTTGAATTACACATTATTCAACAATAGTTGTTAATAGCAATATCTCGCTTGAAAGGCCACCCCTGATGGGGTGGCCTTTTTTATGTGACACCGTCGCATTGATTAACTGTCAAATTGGTTTATCAAAGAGACTCAAGACCGGGCTGAGTTACAATCGGCACTTTGGGCTAAATCAAAAAATCACGCTCAATCCTGATCGATATCAAAACTCAAAACCGGATTCAGCTCAAATCCAACCACATAAAGATTATGTGTCGGTCGTTCTTCACTATCGCTCACAACTACGAAAGGGCATACGGCGTTGACTATCGGTGATTAATCGCGCTCGCTTCGCTTTCCATGGCGATCAGCGAAAGTGGCTAACTAGTTGTTTTTGAAAATAATTAAAATCCAATTACCCTATGCCTTCAAACTTAGATGGAGACCTTTGCACAAGAGCTAGTTTTCGCTCCAGCAAGGCATAAATGACCGAAAAAATGGAGTTTACACCCAGTAAATGACTGTTTTGAGATCATTTATAACGCAACTGGAGCGGAAAATAGACTCGTACAAAGGCCTCATGATAATCAGAACAAGATTAGTCACTATAATATCAACGGAGAGATACCTAACCAGACTTTAAAAACCCATGAATAAGCCGATGATTTAATAAATACATAATTGAGATTAATCATGAGCGAGCAATGTTTTCAGGTAATCATCAATGGCCAACTAGCTGAGGGGGCCGAACCCACTCAGACTAGGCAGAATATAGCCAAACTATTCAAAACCAAGGTTGACGCAATCGAACCAATGTTTTCCGGCAAACGAATCTGTGTTAAAAAGAATCTAAATCAGGCAACCGCCAGAAAATACCAGCAATTTATCATTAAGGCTGGGCTAAAGGCTGGCGTAGCCCCGATGCCCAGCACAACCGCTCCTGCTAAACAAAAACCTGACTCAGCCCTCTCTCCAGATGGTACTCCTGTTGCTACCGAAATTGCAGAGGTCGGCAGTATCATGGACAGCAGACCACCAGCACCCGCGGCTAATATAGACACAAGTGCCTACGACATGGATGAGGTCGGCATTATTCTCGATGAAAAACCACTTGTAGCATCAGCTGAAATTGATACTAGTGCACTTTCAATGCACGAAGCTGGTGTCAACATGATGGAATATGAGACATCACCAAAAGCAGAATACGACCTCAGCCAACTGAGTATGGCTGATGTAGGAGAAACGCTAGTTAAACATACTCCCATTCCACCTGCCGACATAGATACTAGCAATCTTGAAATGAAATCGTGATAATTAGCTAAATCTGCTCATACTTTACCCCTTAAAATCAAACGATCACCGTCTGGTATCCGTGTTCTTTAATTTATCAAAAGAACGCATACCTGCTATCCCTAACATCCCAGTGATAATGGGGTATAACGCATTTGCATCAATCAATGGCGGTGGTTCAATATCTAACGAAGAAACAGCTAAAGCCCAAACCAGCAATGGATAAAGAAGAAACTGATAGGCTAGTGCAAATGCACCCACCCAACCGATCGCGGGGCGCCAGCCTGCCTGAAAAAAATTACCGCTGTTAGCATCGGCCTTATTCACCTCCATCTGCGCAATGTTTTGCTCAGCAACCAGTTTACTCTCTTTGTAATCGAACGAACGCTTCGCCTTAGTCAGTTCACGCTCTGCTTCCATACGTTCTTCATCTGAAGTAAACAGGTTATCAAGCGCATCACCGACAGACTTAACAACATCCCCACCACCCATTAGCTTACTCAAAAAGCTCATGCGACTGCTCCCAATGCTCGATTAATCCAGCCCAGTAAAAACCGTTTCTGTGATTTATTTCGATTACAGATATAGGCGTAGCGAGCAATCTTCGCGATGGTGTAGTTAGAGACAAAAAACTCCTCATTACAATTATTGAACACTTTTAACGATTGACTGCCAATGATGCCATCCGCAGGATCAATTTCGACCGCAACCTGCGCTAGACGGCTGCCAGTACGAACCCCCATATTGACACTAGTATCAAAGATGTTCTCTGCTACTGCCTGCGAAGTGATTTCATCCGCACGCACCCTATCCCAGTAGTCTCGCTTATAAATATCTCTTGCCTGCTGCTCTGTTAAATTTCGGATATCTAAATCAGGGTATGCCTTTTGCGAGATGCCATACTTAGTCGCACCACCACGATCAGTAGGATCATCCGTAAATTTTGCGCCGCCCTCATGCGCCAGTGTTTTACCAATTGCCAGATCAAAAACAGCCATAACACTATTCCTTAAAATTATCTAAAAAATAAAATGACACACGCACAACCAAATAACTACTCAGTTTGAAACCATTATCAAATCCCCATAATAAAAATGGCAATAATTATTAATCATGCAAATGATACTCGCGTTATAAGTGCGTCACATATACACAATCAATAAGATCGATATGTTAATTTATTATTCAGTCCTTCACAAAGATAAACTCACCACCACCATGCCCAGCATATTTAATCGGGGCATAGGTTGGGGTCTGATCAAAATCATGTAGTGCCGCATTAATTTTCACCCTAGGCGAAATGCTTAGATAAATTTTATAAGCATCAATCGCACCCGTTGCATTTTCCAGTTCCGCAATAAACTCTTTAGCAAATACTGAATAATCACCCCCACCGCTATCGAGAACAGGCTTCATTCCACCAGAAGTCAGCACCGTACGCGAATTGGTTTTCGCCATCACCTTAAGCCATTTTTTCAAGTGTTTATCATCCAACTCAGCATTAAGGCGCGCCACCGAACTACTGGTCATCGAACCGGAATAACATGAATCTGCAACCACTAATATATGCTTGGCACTCATGGTATTAAACAGAGAAGACATTGCTGAATTAGGAATCCAGTTTGCAGTATTCTCAAGCTCAGCATCAACCGGCAACCAGTAGCCCTGCAGGCTTTGAACATCGCGCTCACCATGGCCTGCATAATAAACGAGCAAATTATCTTCTTCAGACATCTTCCCTTTAATCTCATTTAAAGCCGAAAGTATCGTGTAGCGATCCGCGTTATTAATTAGGCGCACATCAAAACCAAATTTCTCTTCCAGCAACTCAGCCACTCGCTTCGAATCCCTCACTGCAGTCTTCAGCTTAGGGAAGTTCACATATTCATTATTGCCAATCACCAGCGCAAAATAGCGTCCAAAATCAACCGAATCTGCTACACGTGAAAAACGAGTGGCGTCTTCCTTAAAGGATGAAATCTGTTTATCTGGCACCAACATAAAAGAGAAGACTGCTTTTTGATCCAGTCGGTCAATCGCATGAATCATGACACGCTGTGTTTCATTTGTAATCGGCACTGCTGAATGAAACTGCCCGCTGCTGTCAATTGAAAGCGGGCGATCATTGAGAGTCGCGAGCTTTAAACCTGCGGGCGCCATCACACGTCCACTGATCACACGCACCTTGCTGGCAGAACGCACCAACACCTTCGGCTCACCACTACGTGTTACCACAACAGAAGGATCAAACACCTCGATTGAAGGTCCAGACAGAGGGGCAGCATGCGCCAGCAGGCTCTGTTTCTGAACGCCGACCTTTTTCACCTGACTGTTAACGATACGCTGTTCGTTCTCAACCTGTGATTTTAATGCCTGGTATAACTGACTGACTTCATCAAGCTGTCGCTGCTGTGCAGAGAATTCAAGTTCAATTTCGCTTAATTTCGCGCTACCGACAGCCGATTCCATTTCTAGCGTTAAAGCGACTAACGTTTGTTCTGTACGTTGCAGCACCTCCACCTGTTCTTTGAGTGTTTGATTAGCGCTCTTTAACGAATCATTTAATGATGTTATTTCACGCTCACGACGATTCACATCATCCCTCAACAAAGCGCTCTTTTCCTGCGCCAACGTCGCGGCTTTCACTTCAATCGCAGAAGTGTAATCAAGCCCATCATCCTCAATCCCAGACGCTTTTCTGTACCAGTTAAGAGCCGCTATCTTGTCTTTCTCTACCCCAAGGCCTTTTTCATAAAGATAACCAAGATTGATCTGTGCACGAGAAAACCCCTGCTCTGCCGCTTTACGATACCAACTTCGTGCAAGCCTAAAGTCAGACTCCAAGCCTAACCCTTTCTCATAAATCTCTCCCACATAGGTTTGTGCCTCAGCGTCACCCAATTTTGCTTTCCCCAACCATACAATTAATGCAGTGCGATAATTGGCACGATCATAGGCAACATACTCCCCACCTCGAATTTCACATTCCCCCGCTGTCGCTTTAATCGCCCGTCGTGGTGCAAAATAGCTCATCCCGGAACCCAACTGCCTAAGTTCTGCTGGTAACAGGCAATCCACTGGCATCAATTTATCTGCCGCGCCGCGCCGTTCCTCTGGCGCAACTAGCGCTGAATGCTCTGGAATAGCTGCACAACCGACCATCAGCGCAGCAAGGAGCATTATTGCGGTACGAGAATAAGCGCTGCGAGACTGCCAACCGATTAAAAATTCGCTTTTCTTCACGTTTACAAACATAGTCATCATCAGTTTCCCACTAAGTTAACTTGCTGCCGTAGTGCCAACAATCGTTCATGGCTGTCATGAACCTCAAGCCCGACACCAATCAATTCAGCCACCTGCTGGTAATCACCCTGCGCAAAAGCAGATTCAGCCTGCTCGGCAAGTGCACTCAATAACAACGTTAAACCCGCGATTGCATCACGATTATTCGGGTTCAACTCAAGTATTTTTTGATACTCATCCAGCGCATTCCCACCCGCAGGCGCAATCAATCGCCCCACCATCATATGCACTTCAGCGAGATCCAGCATATCCGCCACTTTTTGTTGCTGTGCAGGCGCCATCACTAACGAAGCACTAGGGTTTTCAAATAGATTTTGTTCAACAACCTTGGCCGGTGAAAACAGAAAATAACCTGTGCCTGTCATCGCAATCAACGCCAACGCATATGATGCTCGTTTCCAGGGCTCCTTTCGTCTCGGTCGTAATGAAGCCAAGAAATCAGTTGCGCCCTCGCAGCGATCAGCCCGTTTAAGTGCAAGCCCCTTTAATAACGCATCCCATTGCCACTCTTTTAGCGCAACAATCCGCTCAGGCACTAACTGTAACATCAACGCATCCTGTGCAGAATGACGTTCATAAGGATGCTTTCCACTCAACAGCTCATAAACAATACAGGCAAGGCCGTAGATATCATCACGCACATCAGGCGCCTTACCTTCGATCATTTCAAGACTGGCATAAGTCAGTGTCAGCCCTATTTCACCTTCAACGTTCGCTTCCATTTCATCGTCAACCCCTCCTTTCCGCTGAAGGTCAGCAGCATCAGGTTCAGCGCTCATCACCGCGCGCGCAATCCCGAAATCAAGAATTTTTGCGCCATTTTCAGTCAAAAAGATATTCGCTGGTTTCAAATCAGAGTGAATAATCTTTCGTTGATGCGCATAATCAAGTCCTGACACAATATCAGTCAACATACCCATTACGTCATCAAAAGGGAGTGGCTGGAAATTACGTTCTCGCATATAGGCATCTAAAGGACAACCAGATAGCAGTGCCATCGTCATATAGACGTTCTGCCCATCTTTATCAAAATCGAACACCGTACCGATATTGGGATGCGCCAGACTCTTCGCCTTTTTACACTCTTGCTGCAACATACGCAGTGCATCAGGATGTGATTTAAATTCTTCAGATAGAAATTTAATCGCAATTTCAGACTCTTTTTCACCCACCTCTTCCTGAATCAGATCACGCGCGGCAAATACCACGCCCATGCCACCACGCCCAATCTCACGTTCCAACCGAAAACGATTCTTTATGATACTGCCACGCTGTAGTGCTTTATTTCTGGGACGACGCTGTTCCCACGAAGAAACTATTCGAGTAGGGTCATTATGAAAACCGTCAAGTGAATTCGCATCAGCCTGAGGCCCTACTTTACGTGGTGTGGATGAAATAACGGTCTTATCATCTATTTTTTTCATGGCTTCATTTCACCAAAATTAATTTTAAATAACTGTGACTAACAACAGACTACTTGATGATAAAAATGTGCTCTCATACCCCAACCCTGAAAACCTCACCACACTCGATTTCCCCACCGAAATAAATACACGTCCGCTCAAAGCAACTAGCATGCCTAAAAACCACCATTATTAATCACCAACTTAACAGTCTAAAAAATGGTGGACTCGCAAGTCAAAATAAGAATAGAATACACATGGAATATACATTATGAATACAACATTCAATATTATCAAGAATAACCTAGTAAGTAAAACACTACGAATGCTTTTCGGAGTACTCTACTTGACTGCCTGTTCAGCAAGCCATGCAGATCTTTTTGTCGGCAGCATCACACAGTCACCTAGCAATAGTGTAGTAGTTGGGCAACCTGTTATATATACCATACCAATTTCTACTGATTTTGGTAGGCCAACAGGAGGGGTCAATGTTTTTTTTAATATAAAAATTACTGATTCAGCAGGAAACAATCTAGCAAGTAGCATGAATTCACCTGATTGCGATAGAGATGCCGGGGTTTTATTCTGCGGTTCAATTATTAGCACACAACCGCGAACTTTACTGCTAACTTGGACACCCCCTCTTGGCACTACAACAATCACTTTTGACATCGCATGTGAAACAACTGGCTGTGCAAATGCACCACTAACAACAGTAGTAACAACCGCTACTCAAACCGAACAGCACTTAATCCGGAAAACCCTCAACAACATTCAACGCGCTACAGCTGAAAGCCTCAACCAGCTCTGCGCCACCCCTTCAAATGAGGTTTTAATTAGCCAATGCAACAACCTCTTATCATTGGACGATACTCAACTCAGCGATGCACTCAACCAGATCGTCCCAGATGAAGTCACCGCACAGGGAACCAATTCAATTAAAGTAACCACCACCCAGCTCAGCAATGTACGCGCACGCCTGGCCTCGTTACGCAATGGCCCACCAAAAACTCGCTTTGCGATGAAAGGCGTTATGCTGGCGATGAATGGTGACAGCTTACCCGCAGGTCTACTGGCAGATAGCAGCGACTTTGGCAGCGGCCTTAGTTCGCTCATTAAAGATAGTCGCCTCGGTCTATTTGTCAGTGGTCGTATTAATTTTGGTGAGAAAGACAGCACTAGCCGAGAGAGTGGTTTTGATTTCCAGACTCAGGGCATTACCGCTGGCCTTGATTACTGGTATAACAGCAAGCTCGTGCTGGGTGGGGCACTGGGTTACGCCAAAACCGACTCGGATTTCAATGCCAATGGCGGCAATCTCGATTCAACCGCACACAGCGCCTCATTCTATGGCAGCTACTATCTACGCGAAGATGCCTATGTCGACTGGATTGCAACGTACGGCAGCAATGATTTCAGTACACGTCGTACCATTATCTATTCTGGTACTAACACCGCCACCCAAGGGGATACAAGCGGCAGTCAACTTGGCCTTAGCTCCACCGCTACCATCGACTATCGCTTTGGCAAGCTACTGATCAGCCCTTACATGCGAGTCGACTATGTCAATGCGAATATCAAAGGCTATCGAGAAACAGGTGGTAGCGGACTCGCACTTGCAATCGAAAAACAAAATACAAAGTCCTTTGCAACCGCACTGGCAATACGCGCCTCACAGGCAATCAGCCAACGCTGGGGAGTATTAGTTCCCAGCGCATACGCCGAATGGGAACATGAATTCAAAGACGACGACCGCTTAATTACCGCCCGCTTTGTAGAAGACCCAAGCGCTGCATTTAGTATTCGGACTGATGTCCCAGATCGCGACTACTTTAAGCTTGGCGCAGCCCTGTCGGCAACATTCCCGCGTGGTAAATCTGCCTACATCAGCGTTGCCACTGTCGCAGGCCAGGATACCATCACCAGTTCAACGATAGACCTCGGTGCGCGGATGGAGTTTTAATCAAACAAGCTTGGCGATATCTTCAGCTGCTCGCTTCACATCCAGAAAAATTAAGCCAAGACGGCAGTCAGCTTTAGTCATCACGGATAACACTGCTTCCGCCCCCGCATGTGTCATCAAAACATACCCCTTATCACCTTTAATAAGCACTTGTTCCAGAGAGCCACGCGCAAGCTCCTGAGCCGTCCTGTCTCCCAGTGATAACATCGCTGCAGCCATCGCCCCCACTCTGTCCTCATCAAGGTTTGCAGGCAACATCGCAGCCATCATCAAACCATCAGTGGAAATAACAGCAGAGGCCTCTATATCAGCCGAAGCGCCCCCAAGCTCGCTTAATATCTCATTCAACATATCAGAACGCATAAAATACTCCTAAAAAATATAATTTAAATTAGCGACGAAATTCGTAGATCAACGGACGATGCGAGTGTATTCAAATACATCAAACTCACCACCACGTAAGACAGATTCAACATGCACACCTCTAAAACGCTGTTCAGTAAGCGACTCAAGAACCCCCTGAGCAGCACCAAGCGTAAAAGTGCAGCGACGCTGAGAACCTTGTTCTTCACCAGACGAACAGACAGTTTCCTGTGTATAAACACGAAATCCATCTTCTGTCTCTTCTATTTTTTTTAAAAGCATCAAACGTGTGCCATCTTTACCTAACACGTCAGCCACTTTCTGCGTCACATCATCTAGACCATGTTCTAGGCTTAACCCCAGTTGTTTAACAATAGTACGGCCACGCGCACGACCCGCCGCAATCAGTGCAATTGCGGTTGCTTTGTCTCCCAAAGCATCTTCCATTCCTGTTATGATCGATTTCAGGCAAATGATACTGCTGTAGTCGCCTAACTCATCTCTTAATTTCCCATTCAATGTCATATCTCCAGTTAATAGCCCAGTATTTCAGTCGGGGGTTTTCCAGACACGACTAAGATCGGCAAATGTGACTACCGACTTTAATATAAGCACTTATATTAATTTTTATATAAAATAGATGGTGCTTTTGTTCAGGCTCAGAACCAAGCAGACTGCTGTAAAAAACACTTAACAAGACTGGGCATAACCATCAACTACAATGAATACCAGAAATAGATGACACAAAATTTATAAAAACTATTACAGTTATTTGTAAATTTTACGTTTAAAAAGATCACAGCGCCGACTAACAAGGTGATCTAAAAAGAGCAGTCCATCAAGATGATCAAACTCATGTTGCACCGCACGTGCTTCGTAACCTTTCATTTCATAATGCTGCAGTACACCAAGCTCATCCCGTGCTTCTAACGTAATGGTCTCGGCACGCACAACGTTACCGGTATAATCCGACACTGACATACACTCCTCGCGACCGATTCCTCTGCCTCACCTTCGATATGCAACGCGTAGATCGAGGTCGATGTGACGATGTAGCTCACCTTTATTACTATCGAGATGCAGGTGCAGCCCCAGTGATTCAATCACTAGGATCAACAGATCTCTCAACGCCTTTTCACGCCCTTCGCTCTGCACCATTAACATATCATGGTGAAGTTGTCCCACCGAGGCGTGTCATCGAGGCCTCACCCAAGTTACAAAGTTACAGTCGCCATCAAACTGTGCGGAAGTAACCTTAGCGATAATGCCTAGATGATCTGGCCCCACCACAACTGCCATAAACCATTTATCCATGCATCTCCTTGGAGGCGTTAGTGCAATAATAGGTGAGTCAAATAGATAACCATGACGCCACCGCAGATCAATAACACTTGCTGCAATGAGGCGCTGATTTCAGTGCGTTTATGCAGACCGGGAATCAAATCTGACACTGCAATATAGATACAACTCGAGACCGCAATCGCCAGCATGTATGGCATTAACCACTCAACACCATTAAGACCAAAGTAACCAATTACTCCACCCAGTGGTGCGGTCAGACTGGAGAGAATGTTTAAAACTAACGCGCGAGAACGACTCAGGCCGCTATTCAGCAGCACCGCAAAGTTACTTAATTCCTGCGGAATTTGATGCGCCATTACTGCTAGGCTGGTAACAATACCTAGGTGAATGTCAACCAGAAAGGCGGCCGCAATTAACACCCCGTGGATCAGGTTATGCACCGCATCACCGACCACAATCAACGGCCCGGCAACACCACCTTTATGCCCATCACCGTCATGCGCATGATGATGCGCCTCACAATCGATGTGATGGCAATGCCGCCATATCACCATTTTTTCCATAATAAAGAAGCCGAGTAGTCCCAACAACACCACAAACGTCACGCGGTGTGTATCGCCATCCGGCACGGTCTCCAGCGCATGAGGCAATAATGCAAGGAAGGCAGCGCCTAATAAGGCACCCGTAGCAAAACTAATCAGGTGCGGTAACAGGCGAGTACGCATCGCCATCGGTAACAACAGAAACAAACCCGCTGCGACCACACTCAGCACACCAACTAGTAGGCAAAACAGGACAATCCACGCCAACGGACTCATCGCCTAATCCTACTGTTCAATAACATCAAAAATATTCCAGCCAGCCACCACACTAACCACCGCGCTTTCTCAAATAATCTGCTGCTTCAAGCTGGTTTTGCTCCATTGCCCAATCAACCGCACTCTCACCATCAACGGTTTTGGCATCCATATCCGCACCATTTTCCAACAGCAGGTCGATCATATCAAGCTTGCCCTGACGTGCTGCACGCATCAACGAGGTCTGTCCATCTTTGGCCTGTATATTGACATCAGCACCATGTGCAATCAGTAGCTCAGCAATCTTCATATGCCCCATAAATGATGCCACCATCAACGGCCCGATGGTTTCCCGGTTGAAATCGTTCACCTCTGCACCGTGGGCAATCAAGATCTCAATCACCTCAGGCTCATCGGTCAGCGGTGGTAGCATCAGCGCGGTATTGCCATTCACATCTCCCGCATTCACATCTGCTCCCATATCGATCATATGTTTGACGATGCCTGGATACGGGCCTGAAACAGCCAGCATTAGCGGCGTTGTGCCCAACACACCCGGTGCATTGATATCGACTTCACGCTTCAACAATAATGCAGTAATTTCAAGATGGCCGTGACGAATCGCCAGTGCCAACGCCGAATCACCAGCTCGATTAAAGACATTGACATCAATCCCCTGATGCAGCAGATCCTCAACCGCGCGGACACTGCCTGAATCGACCGCATCAATCAATGGGGGATTACTACAGCCGGTTAACACACCTAGGGAAGCCAACAAAACAATAATCTTCAGGAAGTTCGTATTCATACGTGAGAGATAACCATATATGCCAGTGAAAGAGCGGCAATTCTACATGAGTTTAGGCAAAAAAGGACGATGGGGCACAGACAAGGCCATATCAAGGCGAATGAGTGTTAATCTATCATCCAGATCAACGTCGCCATGCGCCCGGTAACGCCATCACGACGGTAAGAATAGAAGTTCTCAGGACTGCTGACGGTACACCACTCAGCGCCATAAATAGCACTAACCCCTTGTTTCTTCAGAATCAATGCAGCTAATTGATAGAGATCAGCATGCCAGTGGCCATCGCGAGCCGGGATAAAGGCATCAGCGGCGGCGGCATCACGCGCAACAAAGGTCGCGCGCACCTCCGGGCCGACCTCAAATTGCTGCGGGCCAATGGCGGGGCCGAGCCATGCCATCAAGCTGTGAGGCTCACCCATCGCCGCAATAGTCGATTCGATCACCCCACCAGCCAGTCCACGCCAGCCTGCATGAACTGACGCCACCGTTGAACCCTGTTGATCACACAATAAAACAGGCAGACAATCAGCCGTGAGCACGGCACTGACAATGCCCGCTTGAGTGGTGAAACTGGCGTCTGCTTCGATGCCAACGGTGCTACTGGCCGCATCGACACAGGCAACGCCGTGCGTCTGAGTTAACCAGACAGGCGGTGCGGGCAGTGCCAGCGCCTTTTGTAGCCGCTCACGATTAGCAGTCACCGCAACAGGGCCATCCGCAACATGATCAGCAAGATTTAGCGCCGCATAATCACCGACGCTGATACCGCCACTGCGCAGCGAAGAGGCAGCTCGAACATTGGCTGGCGCGGGCCAATCTGGGACTATCCAGCGCAACTCTCCCATTGAATCGAGCCGAATTGAATCAGACCAGACTGAATCGAGCCGAACTGAGTCAATGCGGTCAGGCATGTTTATTCGGCCAGCTTCAGGTCGTCACTCAGCACTTGCAGCAGCCTTGTCATATCGGTGGGTAGCGGCGTTTCCCATGAAACCATTTCGCCACTTTCAGGATGCACCAAACCTAATTTAGCCGCATGTAGTGCCTGACGCTTAAAGGTACGCAACATACCGTTTAGCGCCTCGTCACATCCTTTAGGAATACGCAGCCGTCCACCGTAGATCGGGTCACCGACAATTGGATAACGGATATGAGCCATATGGACACGAATCTGATGGGTACGACCAGTCTCCAGCTTTACCAGCACATGGGTATGGGCACGGTAACGCTTGATCACCCGGTAATGAGTACGCGCCTCTTTACCTCGGCCGACCACCGCCATGCGGGTACGCACCGTGGGGTGACGTCCGATGGCGGCATCCACCGTGCCACCCGCCGTCATCACACCATTCACCACAGTTTGGTATTCACGTTCAAATTCACGCCGCTGAATCTGCTCCGTTAGCACTTTCTGTGATTTAAGGGTACGCGCCACTACCAGCAGACCACTGGTGTCTTTATCGAGGCGATGCACGATCCCGGCTCGCGGCACACTGCTCAGCTCCGGTGCATGGTGCAACAGCGCATTCAACATCGTGCCCTCCCGATTGCCCGCTGCGGGATGCACCACCAGCCCAACTGGCTTGTTGATCAGCAGAATCGATTCATCTTCATAGACAATGTCGAGTGGAATCGCCTCCGGTTTTGAATCGACCTCTTCTTCTAGTTCAACCGTGATCTCAATCTGCTCGCCACCGCGCAGTTTATCTTTCGAACGCAGCTGCTTGCCATCGACCAACACCACCCCATCACTCACCCATTGCTGCAGGCGTGCGCGCGAATAGTCTGAAAAAATTTGAGCCAGAATCTTATCAAGACGCTGTCCCGCCAGTTCGTCAGCTACTGTCGCACTTAACTGTTCTACTTCATTCACAATAAACTACCACCCAATCCTTTTATTCACGTACAGATAAGCCCATAATCGATTAATTAATAACAAACTATAAATATAAATAATGTTTAATGATACTAGTAAAGGCATCCTGACCAATCAGGATCTGAATTGATGCGCCCAAGCCAGATAAGATGCTGTATTTTCACTGCTCTGTTGTTGCTGGCAGGCTGTGCCACCACCGTGCCAAAGAGTGCCGACCACGACCTGTCAACGCAACGCATGCACGCCAACGCCCTCTACGCTGCAGGCAAAGAGGCGATGAACAGCGACAATCCTCAGGGTTCGATTCACCACTTCAACACCCTGATAACACAGTATCCAATCAATGAACTCACACTCCAAGGACGACTCGAACTGGCCTACGCCTATCATAAAAGTGGCCAAACAAGCGCTGCCATTGCCTCTACAGAGCGCTTTATCAACCAATACCCGCAACATACAAACATTGATTACGCCTATTATCTACGTGGCCTCACAGCATACGAGGCTGCCATTGCCAGACTTGACACTGACATCGCTACTGACACAGCCATCACAGACGCACCTTATGAGGCCCATATGGCGCTTGAGTTTCTACACGAACTCATTAATCACTTCCCGAATGGAAAGTTCAGTAGTGATACCAGGCAGCGCATTAATAATCTTAATGAACACGTAGCACGATATCTGGTCATCGCTGCACAACAGCAGTTTGATCAGGGAAACCTGGCCAAAGCCGGCCTTCTCGCTCAGGCAGTTGTTGAAGAATATCCAGAGTCAGCATCACTTCGAAAAGCTGCCGTCATCACCAACCAGGCCTATCGGCTACTGGGATTAAGCAGCGATAACCAACTCAACATCACCGTTGGGCAGATAAAAAACACACTCAAATCCGATGCGCAGCCTCCACCCCCCATCATTCCTCAACTGGTAAGCCACTTCACCAAAGCCACCACTGAAATGGTTGAAACTACCGCCGTGGCTGCGATAATATCAACCCCCGAAAATGGCACTGAGTACATTCCACCCGAAATAACATCAGCAAAAGAAATAGCCACCGTAACCATGCCCAAAGAACCGCAGGAAATGATCGCGACACCAGATATTTTTAATATCACCAAAAAACTGATCAACCATCGTATGACTGTGTGGCGCAACCATTCATCCACCTATCACCTCTACTTGGGCGGCCAATTCAATACAGTATATTCTCAGGACAATGCTTTACTGACCATCAGTACAAACAAAAACGATAGCGGTCTTACCTGTGAATACTCAACTAGACATGGCGGGCTTGCAAACATCGAAGCAGATAAAATGACAGCCTGCAATACACTCGCAAACAAGTTACAAACCTATCTAGAAGAAAATTGATCAGGTCGTCTCACGAATAGCACTCAGCAACCTCTCATTGACTCATTAACAAATGCTCTGAACCCAAATATTGAACTGCAGCGTTGCATTCCAGCAGTGAAATAGCCCTAGTACATTATATGCAATGCGTAATTACGGGCAACAATGCCAACAGATATCTCTCAAACCATCATTCAACCCTTTTATTTGCGTACATATAAGCTCATAATCTGTTCATTTAGTGAATCGTCTCATGCCTTTAAATAATGGTGCCTTCACTGGGGAGGACACCCCGAATAACAGGATCTAAACATATGCGACCATCCAACACAGTATACTGTTTTATCGCTGCATTTTCGCTACTACTCTCAGGTTGTGCCACCACAGCACAAAACAGTAGTAGTGAACGTTCTCTGGAAAATCAACGCATGACTGCCAGCGCAATCTATAGTTCAGGCAAAGAAGCGATGAGTATTGATAACAACCGGGCAGCGATTCGTCACTTCAACATACTGATCACACAGCACCCAGACGATAAATTTGCCCTACAGGCGCGCCTAGAGCTCGCTTACGCCTACCATAAAATCGGCCTAAGCAGTTCAACCATCGCCACCACCGAGCGTTTTATCGACGACCACCCACAACATAAAAACCGTGACTACGCCTATTACCTGCGTGGCCTTAGTGCCTATGAATCTGCCATTCGTAAACTCGACGCCGG
>QIHH01000016.1 GCA_003230195.1 Gammaproteobacteria bacterium | reverse complement strand
CGTACGTCAAGCTTTAAATGCGATGTTTTTAGGTTTTTGTCTCTATTTTCCTCTGGTGACTGCAATTACCTAACCGGACACTGCTGATTAATACTTCCTCATTTATAAAATAATTAATTATTAATTTATCATAGGAATATCACGTATTTATCACTAATTAATTTTACTTTCATGCCCCCAATCACTCTATATTTTCACAGGGCGTT
This sequence comes from Gammaproteobacteria bacterium, assembly GCA_003230195.1. Taxonomy (GTDB): domain Bacteria; phylum Pseudomonadota; class Gammaproteobacteria; order SZUA-140; family SZUA-140; genus SZUA-76. The sequence goes on along the minus strand of QIHH01000016.1, from coordinate 17,316 downwards.
CGCGGTAGGGATGCTAATATATCGACATCCTCCTCGCACAGACCTCCGCATAAGGTTTTCCCTCATGGGGTTCCTCTGTTGTACTCGTTTTCGCAGTCAGCACATATTTCATCAGGCTCTATCACCAAACCTTCATTATCATTGCCTTTGCTTTGCTTTGCACGTAGGTGTTGGCAAAGGCTTGAAGTTAAGATAGTGTTTAAGGGCACCTCTATTAATTCATGAACGCGCAGCTTAAATTCTAAATCGGCAATAGTCCCGCTATTACCTGCTATTGACGCCTTGATGTAGCGGATTTAGAATTCAATCTGCCACGCCCAGAATTAATAGAGGTGCCCTCAAGCAGTTCTCAGATAAAGCCTTACTGTTACTGTTACCATCCACTGCATCGATTTAACACTTATACAGCAGGGCGGAGTGAAGACTAACTAAGTTGCCTATCGCTCATTTAGCCGCTTCAGAAATAGCATGATTTTTCTACTGCAATGCCCTTTATGTGTCGCCATAGTTTTCACACAGCTCTACGAAGAGCCCCCCACGATATTCACATAGAATTGTGACAGTGCTCACACCTCACTCCTGCCTCACTATTCATTTCATTACAGACTGCCGATAAACTTTTAATATCTTTAGTATCACGCTGCTGCATCAGGCAACACTAAAAAATCGCTGATTTTCTCAAAAAAATAGGAATAAGAATAAGTTATGTTTAAACGGTTAATGAAATATCTGTTTATTCTTTCAACCCTGATTGGCGCTACTCTTTTCGCAACCCCCTATATGGTTCAACTTGACGGTTATCAGTCCATTCTTGAAAAACACTTGTCTCAAAGCATTGGACGAAAAGTGATGATTGGCTCTCTGTCGCTTCAGGCTATGCCACTCCCTGCACTCACAGCCACTAATATTTCAATACTGGGTAATGCTGATCAACCCGGCGAACTGTTTGTTGAACACATGCAAGCAACGCTTGATCCACTAGCGCTGCTCAGAGGAAAAATCATCATCAGCGGAATTCATCTAATAGGGGCAGCAAGCAATATTGCATTTATTAAATCTTTAATTTCACCAAAAAATAGCGCTGAAAAAAAAACATCAAACGTTAGTACATTTAATATCCACCAAATCAGCGGTGAAAACATCATGATTCGATCTCATAACGAAGTAAGCCTTGGCCCCTATCGATTCAGCTCGCAGTTTGGGGATAATTTTGGCTTTAAAGGCATCTCACTATCTCGAATGGATAGCTCACTACAAGCCATTCTTACGCCTAGTCAGGATGCTGGCTACAACTTACGTGCAACAGGCACAAACTGGACTGTACCCACATCACCATCATTCAAATTCGACAAACTAAGCGTACAGGCAATGTTATATCAAGGCAAAGCTGATATTACCAATATAGAGATCAATGGCTATGATGGATTATTAAAAACCACAGGCACACTTAGCTGGGGAAAACACTGGCAGTATAATGGCCAACTTATCAGTGCCAATATTCACATGACCCCAGTATTAAAGTACTTTGGCATTACCACCTACAGTGGTAACTTTCACAGTGCCCTCAAGATAAAGCTCAATGGTAACGATTTAAGCCAGTTATTTTTAGCGCCAGAAGCCAAAGGCACATACTACATAACCAATGGCTCAGTGAAGGATAAAAATAACAATATAGTGCTTAGTTATGATGAATTTTCTGCGGAGGCTCATCTAACTAAAGGCTCTCTTATTAACGACAACAGTATTCTAAAAACATCAGGTGGGACTATTCAGGGTATCACTCATTTTCTCTGGAAAGATCACTGGAATATTAAGGGCTGGATTGTTGCCAGTGATATCGATGCTGAAATATTTCTATCAGGCTTCATCGAAGACAAAATCGCCAGCGGGACCTTTTATGCGACGGGTGAATTTTATCTCAATGAAAATGATCATGAAGGATTATTAGATCGTCCTTACTTAACGGCGGAGTTTAAAATCACAGATGGTAAAATTTATAAAGCAGACCTCGAAAAAGCAACTACCATACTAACCAAAAAAAGCTCCCATGGTGGTGAAACCCCCTTTCAACACTTAACTGGTAAAGCAATATTTATAGACAATCACATCGAGGTCTCAGATATCGATATCAACTCAAACTCAATCAATGCCAATGGCAATATTAAAATTGATCCTCAACATGGATTATCAGGGGAGGTCACTGTCGCATTAAGAAAAACAGCGTCAATCATAAGTGCCCCACTCAAGGTTAGCGGAACAATTAATAATCCCAGCCTTAGGCTTACCAATGATGCTATCATCGGCGGCGTCATTGGCACCTCCATACTTGGCCCTGGCATCGGCACTGCTGTCGGTATGAAGGTTGGCAGGGTCATCAAAAAAATAGGTTCTGCATTAGGTAGTAGCGGGCCAGCCAAGGCTGACCTAATTCCTATCCCTAGATAGCACATACACGCTACCATCCCCCTAGTATTACAATAGCTTCACATTACAAGATTCATCAAGCGCGGATTCAGGAAACTAGCGAGCCCCTCGGCAGTCCAGTAGAACATAATAAAACGACTACGTTCACAACCAATAACCTTTTCCTGAAAAACCAGGTTAAACAGACATCTCAGCCATTCAATAAAACTTACGATGGTATAAATTCAATCGGATATGAGACCGTCACAGTGTCAACATCTTTTTCACCAAAGTTAAACTGTTTAATACGTGACAAAATACGCCGTTCAAGTTTTGAATTGTTGAGCTCACTTGAAACAATCCGAACTTCTACCACCTCACCTGAAGGGGCTATCACGATTTCAAGTACAATGGTTCCTTTCAAGCCAGGATCCGTACGACGTTCTCTATTATAGATAGAAAACAGCTTACTCTTATTACGATCAAATACCATCGTAATTTCTTCTTCGCTACGCATATTCATCTGAGATGCTAACGTCTCAACCTGCGCTACGTCCAACGTAGAATCAACCTCCGAATGCTGCAACGCCTCTAATTCAGTTTGTGTTAAGCCCACGTCACTTTTGAAGTCCGCATTACTAACGCCACCGCTATTCTTACTAACCTTTGCAGTTAACAGCGATTTACTCACTGAGACCGCTTTAGTATGACTGCCTTTCGCTATTTTCTTGCCTTTATTCGTAACCACTACCTTGCTGATATCAGAAGTGTCCATCAAATCAGCCAACCCTTTGCTTAGCTCAAGCAGCCCACTCTTTTGTGCTTTTTCACGCGCTGCCTTTTGCTTATCCGTTAAAGGCTTCTTCTTCGGCTTCTGTTTCTTTACGATTTTCTTTTTCAGGCTTTCCTTGGGTTTTTCTATCTTTTTCTCAATCTTGGGTTTGGACTCAGGTTTAGGCTTCGATTTAGGTTTAGGTTTAGGTTTAGGTTTAGGCTTTGGAAGCTCAACTTTTTTAGGCTTAGGTACCTGCCCAACAAACTTGGCAATTCGATCGGGTATGACATGCGCTTTACGTTCTAATTTTGGCACTTCAATGCTTTGAATATAAAAAACAATGCCGAATAACAGCACCATCAAAACAACGGCGATAACCTTAAACCTACGGTCGTCTTCGCGAGTAGAATGCCATGACAGAGCTAGTTCTTTATAAGCAATGGTAATCATAACGTACCCTTAGCTCTTAGACCGAGCCTTTTGCAAGGCCGCAAAAGATATTTTAGTGTAATCGGCCTCTCGGCAGGTACTTAAAATCTTGCTTAATACCTCATAAGGGATTTTTCTATCGCCTATAATCGTGACATTACGCGCTTTCTTTTCAACCGTTGAAAAACGTGCTTTACTCGCTTCAAAATTAAGCTCATCCATTAACGATGCAATCAATGGCTCCGTGCTGGCAATGACGTCACTAGTTGAGGCCACTCTACGACCTTGTACTAAAATATCCCGTGCAGTAACCGTAATCACCAACGTCTCTTTTGGCACCGTCTTGGAAATTGAAGTCGGCAAACTAATCTCTTTACTGCTGTGCAGCTGCTGCACATTTGACGAACTCACCAACAAGAAAAAAACTAGAATGGTAAAGATATCCATCAATGAAACCAGATTTAAGGCGGGCTGCTTTTTACGCTTATGGTGGCGCGCCATCCGTTTTGCACGACGTGAGGCCTCTTTCATTTTGCTACCCCAGCTTCAGCAGCAGGAAGTACTGGAGCATCACCAATTGCAATATTGGGAAATAATTCAACAGTATCAAGCGTTGCTATGTTTACGACATCTGCACTTCGAACACGATCCATCACTTGAACCAATGTTTGATATTCAATATCGGACTCTAGCAATAAAGTAATATTCTGTTCATCAGGGAAACGGGTTTTAATTTCAACCAGAAGTTCACTAAAGGCATTCCAGTCCGTCGCTTCTTCACTACGCTCAAACCGTTTAATCAAACCAAGACGCCTGTCTTGTACGTCAAAACTGCCCTGACGCACCACTAGCTCTAACTCTAGTTTTATCTTCTCTTCTTTCTGTGTCTGGGCATCCTTCGCAGGCAGGTTCAGTTCAATCACCGTCATCCGAGAAAACACTGCCGTCACTAATAGAAACGGCACTAAAATCACCATCAAATTCATGAATGCAGTGATGTTTAGTTCAGCGGCTTCTTTTGCATGGTGTCTACGTCTTATACGCATTTCGATTCCACATCTCTATCCCGGTGTCATTACTGCCAATCAGACCATCTATATTCAAACTGCTTTAGATGACTACTGTTTGTGCTCTTTTTCACTCACAATATTCAGACACTTAACGGCAACCATTTCCAGTTGATCCACAAGACGAGCTGTTTTAGTTGCCAAATAAGAGTGTAGGAACAACATAGGTATCGCGGCCATCAAGCCAAACGCGGTGGTATTCATTGCAACTGAAATACTGGCCGACAGTAAATCCGCCTTTTCTGCAGGGTCCGCAGCAGCAACGGCCGTAAACGCTTCGATTAGACCGATAATAGTACCCAGCAGCCCCAGCAATGTTGCGATATTCGCATAAGTAGCAAGGTAGTGAGTGCGTTGTTCAAGCTCAGGGATAACCTCCATCATACCTTCTTCCATCGCCGTTTCGAGATCATTTCTACAACGGGTATGCCCTATGCGCGAAAAGCCATAACTTAACATATGCGCCATTGGAGTCTTGTTATTGGCAGTGATTTTCACCGCCTTTTCAAAGTCATTTTTCTTCAATAACGGTACAAGCTCAGCCCAAATTTTATTCGAATTACGCTGAGTTGAGCTAAGATAAAGATAGCGTTCCAATGCTATCGCAATACCCAGCGCCAATACGGCAAGGATGGGATACATAAAAGGCCCACCAGTCTGAAAGAAATTTACTACCTCCATGACACACTCCTAAAATCTTACGTGGAATCTTAAAAAATTACCTAGCATCAACGTTATCACAATCAAAAAAATTCACTACTCAACTTTAACGCCCTGCAAACATACAATTAACATAAAGCTCAGACTTTATACATCCAGACACTTTAAAATTTGAAATCAGAAGGCGATAATGCCTGTATTTTATCCACTTTCATCAGCACTGTTGCAAGATAACTTCCTTATCCTACAACGTCTTAAGCTATTTTTTATATCGACCATTCATAAGTTGACTGAAATAAAAATTAATAATAACAACTATTTGCCATATAACGATCAATCCAGTGTCTATTGAAACCTCGAACCATTTTTCTTCATGTCGGGCATCACAGGTTTAATTCGACGTTCTAATAGACTAAAAAGCACAATATCCTGTTCCTTAACACGGCGCTTTGTTTCAACTTCCTGCCACGGCACAATATAAAGAATTTGCGGTAGCTCTTTATTCCCTCTGATTTGAACACCATCTAGGTTAATCACATCGCGATCGGCAACCACGGCTTTAATCTCATCTTCAGTCAAGATGCCATCTGTCTCTTCAGCATAAAGCGGCGAACTCGAAAGAAGTGATGCACCACCAATAATGAACCAACGTAGATAACTATTAACCCGCATCATCATCATCTCCTTCAGACACCAGCTGAGACTCAAGCTCTCTAACCCAAGACAATGTAATCTCATCATCACGCGCACTTAACTCAAGGTAACGTCGATAGTGAAAAATTGCATTTTCTAGGTCCTGATAATAAGTATCATACAAAAGCGCCAGATTATAATGCGAATGAGCATGTTGCTGATCTTTCCCAAGTGCTGTCAGATAATGTTCCAATGCTTTCGGCGCATCATTTTTCTTATGAGCAATCAAGCCGAGCAGGTAATCAGTGACCGCTATTTCAGGCTGTAGCTTAAGTGCCTTTTCAGCGGCTTGCTGCGCCCTGTCCAGCTCGCCGCGGCGAAAGCTAATCAAACCAACGTTTACCCATGGTTTACCCGCCAGAGGATAGCGCTGTGTAAGCCCCAACAACAGCGCCTTTGCTACCATAGGCTGGCCATTATTAAGTGCGCTAATTACGGCACTCATATCAGGATTACGCATATCAATCTCGGTCTGCAGAGCATCTTGCTCACTTTTTAGCAGCGTATCGTTAGCAATATTGTCTGGTATGCCAGCACAACCCGACAACAACAGCATTGCAATTAACCATAAATAATTAGTTCGCATACAGATCCACCTTCACTTCTCTGGCGTAGCGTGCAGGAAAAATAGTTTCTAGCTGGTGGTAACTCTTTTGCATCCAGATATTAAATATTCCCTGGTTCACATGAGACAGGGTTGATTCGTAAATCTCTATCGCTTTTTCTTCAACAGGGAATGCCAAGTCTTCAATTCCAATTTCGTATTGCTCCATTTCATCTTCATTCAACCCTTCTGGACGAGCGGAATCCATCACTGCTCGACTAAATCCATAGTACATTTCAGCAATCGAAAAGAGTGATTCTGTCATGATCTCTGGACTATGATATTCATAAGCGGTGGTATAAAGTCCCCTCGCCCAATCCATTGCATCCTTCTTGCGCTTAAGATGAACCTTAAGTGGTTGCTTTATTGTCAGTTTATCAAACACCGCTTTTTTCTCGCGAGCTAAACGCAGTGTTGCAACACCCGTAATATGATTAGTACGATCTGTTTTCATTGCGACATCAATCTGATGGTCAGCCTTACGAATTTTTCCTGCCCAAAGATCACCACGACGCACATCGCCAATGGTGTCATTCATCATCGTTAGTTTATTCAGTGCCTCCATATACTGAGGAAATGGTTGCTGATAAGCCTCCACATAACGCTGATAAGTTCGAATGGATGCAGGCATATCATTCAGAGCCTCATAAAGCTCTGCTGATTGCCATAGCGAGGCCCTTTTTACCTCACTATCTTGTTCAATCTCATACACCTCCTCAAGGATTTGAGCAGCATTAGCATGCTGTCCAGCATTGATGTATGCAAGCGATAATAACTTTGTCATATCATCGCGTCGCTCATGATCTGGATATTGGCTACGAAAACGACCCGCATAATCAATTAATGCTAACCAGGACTCACCCTCCATTGCTAGTACCGCCGCATCATACAATCCTTTAGGAGCAATCTCGGAGTCGCCAACCAGCGCAGCAATGCGTTCAAATTTCTGCCTTGCAACAACATCATTACCCGCTGCTAGCTCAACCTCAGCCTGCCTGTAAATCGTCAACGCCAGACGATCTTCCATCTTTTTCTTTCTTGCATCACCAGCGGCAAGCGTCTGTATCAGTGACAGAAATACTCCCTCAGCCTTATCAAATTTTGCCAGATTAAAAAGTGACTCCGCTTTAATTAGACCCACTTCAAAACGCACGCTTTTACTGTCAACACCTTCTAACAGAACCGCCATGTTAACTGCCTGTTGATACTTCTCTCCAGCAAATGCGATTTCAACCGCACGTAGCACAATCCGTTCGGAACGTATATCAGTGGGATAAATACGCTTAAACAACAGCGCGTGTTTAATATAACGAAGCTGCCATGCCATTTTTTGTTCGCCAACATTCTGAGAATAAAGACGCTCAGCCAACACCACTGTGGCATATGCAGCACGTTGATCAACAATCACACCATCTTTATAGGCTACGATCTCGTAATGAGAAATCGCTTTTTCATAGTGCTCTTTTTCTGACAATAAATCAGCATAAGCATAATTCACATTATCTTCTAAAGCAGCTTCCGAAAAGTGAGCAAGATATCGTTCATACCATTTGCTGGCCAACTCAAACGAGTTTTCAGTAGAGGTTGACTGATACTTATTATGATAGTAACTCGCAATCGAAAAAATATTATCGCGCAGTAACGGCGTAATTTCAGCTAACATCACCGCCTTGATTTTCTTTGTTTTCTCTTCAGGAATCCAATAGCTTGCAGATGGGTTATAACGAGCATAAAAGCGCTCTGCAGCCTCATAGAAGCTATCAAAAAATCCACTACGCTCCCATGTTGCCACGATACGGAATTCCATCTGCGGCAAATAACGAGAGCCAGGGTGCTCTTCAGAAAACTGTGTCAGCACCGCAACAACATCACTGTAGCGCTTCTGCGCCAGATATATATCGGATAATTCACTATAGATATGATAGGTAAATTTTGATGAACGCACATTGCGAAAATAGTCTGCTAATCCACTGTGCTCTTCCATATACGAGAAGTTCAGCGCAATCGCATAGAAATAAGCATCAAAGTGCTCATCTTTTTCAATCGCCCCTCTACCCTTATCTTTTCCTTTTTCATCACGGTATGCCACCGCCTTCATCAAATCATCGATGGCCAATTTATAATCCTGCATTTTAAACCTTGACCAGCCTCGCTTGAAATAGGCTTTTTCATAAAACACTAAATTGCTAGATACCTCGATTATTTTACTATAGCGCTGCGCTGCGCCCTCATAATCGCCAATCACAAAGGCATCTTCAGCCAACCGAAACTGTGCCTCCAGATAAAAACGAGAGTCCTTATGTTTCTCTACTAGCTGCTCAAGTGCATCCATAGACCTGATATGTTTATCCAGCTGACCTGATACCATCGCCAGCCTATATAATACTTCATCATTACTACCAAGATCAGGATAGTCGCGCAGCGACATTTCCAGTAAACCCATCGTTCTCTCTAGTTTAATTTGATTCTGCTGCTCTTTTTTGATTGTCATTAACGCTTCACTTAACGACTCAGCCGCAGCGACCTCAGCATCATTAAACTCAGCCTCAAGTTCCAGATCCGCAAGTCGGCTTATCGCAATCGAACGAAAATGATCGCCTTTTTCAGACTGCTCGACATAAGAGGTATAGGCCTGATAAATATCAACATTGAGTCGCTCTTCTTTAGCCGCTTTATCCGTTTCAAACAGCTGGTCTGTAATTTGACTCTCCCGTTCAATATCAGCAACTGTTAGCACACGCTGATTAATACTACACCCTACAACCAGGGTAGCGCACAACGTTATTAAAATGACTTTTGCAATATCAGTCGTCACGTTCAGCACCTGTATCAAACATCTGTATCAAGCCAAAACGAGACTGACTAAGATAATTTTCTAAATGGCCACGCCGCTTCACCATATAGGTTTTTACCATCTCTTCAACGATGACGGTGTAATCACTATAAAGCTCACGAATTTGTTGGTAGTAGTCACGATCCTGCACAAACAGATCACTACGTACCAAAAATATGCCCAAGTTTTTCATATTGTCAAACAGCGAACGTGCCTCAGGGTATTCACGCATCAAATTAATATCGCTCGCCAAATCAAAAATAGATTCACTATCCAACTCCTGGTTTAGAAAGCTATCAACATTTTTTATACGCTCAGAATAATAGCCCACCGCACCGCTATAAGCAGTAGAAGCAGCTTGCAAACGACGACTCTTCGCTAATATGTAGGCTGACAGCAGGTACGCCTCATCCGCGGCCAAATCCGTTGATCCATTCGATTTTAAGATCGTTGTGTAACTAAACGCACGTGAATATAGCGTCAACTTTGTCGCCGCAAAAGCGACCGCTAGCAGTGCGCGATTAAAATAGCGACTCTTCATTGGGATCCGACCAAATGCCTTTCTCGCCGCCTCATACTCTTTATTTTCCAGAAAATGGTAACCCGCCATCAATGTGAGATAGTCTCGCATCTCATCAGGCATTGGCAATATTTCATTCAGCACGTGCGCCTTCAGTTGCTGCGCCTGCGCTAATGCACCATCCCGACTCAATTGCGACCCTACTTCATTCAAGGTTGCATAAATTTGATACTCTGAGGCGGGCGTAATTAAGCGGTAATATTCAATCGCATCTGTATAATGCCCTTCTTGTTGCAGCGACACGCCATACATCAGATTATAAAAATCCATATGGGTAGCTGATATTTTTCCCTTTGAAATTTGCTGCAGGGCTGCCAGACAAAGCGCCCACTCATTACGCCGAAAATGAAATTTTGCAAAAAGATAAGCGGTATTCGTTGCCTGAAATTCAAGCCCCGTTTTTTTCACATGCTCATAGAGTTCATTCGCCATCTGCCACTCATTATGATCAAGCATCAGCTCAACAAAACCCATAATGGTGCTGCGCTTCACTTTTTTCAGTACCAGCTCTTTATTCTGAAAAATCGTTGCAATCGCCTTAATAGGCTCATCATCTTGCAGATATTTGCGCGCCTTAATTTCAAGTTGCATCGGACCAACAAGCGTTTCAAGGCGCATCGGCCCACTAATCGTCCCCATCCCACCACCATCAGGATCAACATAGTGCTGATAGAGCTCAAAGGATAAGGCGCGATAACGCTGATCAAGCTGCTGGAGGTTTTCGGAAAGCGAAAGTAACGACAAGGTTCCTGCCTGCAATGCCATGGAAGACAGCAGGGACACCAACATCAAACTAACTATGGTCGCTTTTTTAATTATCATTCAATTTATCACTGTACGTTCAAGCACGCGCACCACAGGGAAACGAGCCAGCCTACAGCCCCTCCCAAACTAAAAAAACTGGGGGAGCTTAAGTTAAAACCAAGGTATCCCATTATCTAGGTCACATTCATAAAGTGAGTTGCAACAGCACTTTAATACTTAAGTAATAACGGCAATAAACATTAAAAAGTAAACTATTACGATTTAAAGGCCTCTCAGCATAATCAGGTAAAAAGCCAGTATAAACAAACGGCTTCACCTCATCATTAAAATAATAGTCATGCCAGTTAACTGTCACTTAGGCCAATTTTTGCTTCAGCAACTCATTCACCTGCGCCGGATTTGCTTTGCCCTGAGTCATCTTCATCACCTGCCCCACAAAAAAACCAAACAATTTATCTTTTCCAGCACGGTACTGCTCAAGCTGCCCTAGATTATTGGCGATAATCTCATCGATAATTATCTCGATCTCGCCGCTATCCGTCATCTGTTTGAGTCCCTTTGCTTCGATCACGCTATCGGCATTGCCTTCGCCATTCCACATACACTCGAACACCTGTTTGGCGATTTTGCCTGAGATAGTATGGTCATTGATACGCTGCAACATACCACCTAACAGCGCTGCAGAGACCGGGCTATCCGCAATCTCCTTGCCCGCTTTGTTCAGCGCACCCAACAGATCACCCATCACCCAATTAGCGGTGCGCTTGGCGTCGTCACCTGCAATTCTGGCGGCTTCTTCAAAATAATCGGCCAATTCTCGGCTGGCAGTCAATACACTAGCCTCATATTCAGCCAGCCCCAGTTCAGCCATAAAGCGCGCTTTTTTTTCATCCGGTAATTCTGGCAACATGCTGCGTACTGCTTCGATATAGGCTTCATCTAACTCGATTGGCAACAAATCCGGGTCTGGAAAGTAACGATAATCAAACGCCTCTTCTTTAGAACGCATTGAGCGAGTTTCATCTTTATCAGAGTCATACAGGCGAGTCTCCTGCACCACCTCACCACCGCCTTCGATCACATCGATCTGACGTTCTACCTCAAAATTGATCGCACGTTCAACAAAACGGAATGAGTTGAGGTTTTTTATCTCAGAGCGCGTTCCCAACTTTTCCTGCCCCTTAGGACGGATCGATACATTAGCATCACAGCGAAACGACCCTTCCTGCATATTGCCATCACAAATCTCCAGATACTGCACCAACGAGTGAATCTTTTTCATATAGGCGACCGCCTCTTTAGCGCTGCGCATATCAGGCTCAGAAACGATCTCCAACAGCGGTGTTCCGGCACGATTAAGATCGACCCCAGTCAAACCCTGAAAACCTTCATGCAGTGATTTGCCAGCATCTTCTTCCAAATGGGCACGTGTAATGGCGATCATGCGTGCATCTTCGCCTTCCACTTGGATTTCCAATCGCCCACCTGCGACGATCGGCAACTCAAACTGGCTGATCTGATAACCCTTCGGCAGATCAGGGTAAAAGTAGTTTTTACGCGCAAATACAGAACGATTAGAGACCCGCGAACCCACCGCCAAACCAAACTTAGCTGCCATACGTACCGCTTCCTCATTTAATACCGGCAATACGCCCGGCATACCGAGATCAATAGCACACGCCTGCGTATTGGGTTCAGCGCCGTAGGCGGTCGAGGCACCCGAAAAGATCTTTGATTTGGTCGCAAGCTGGGCGTGAATTTCTAACCCGATGACAACTTCCCATTCCATCTTAATTACGCCCCTTACTGAAATTCTTTTGGCAGTTGCAGGTGCCAATCGGTCGCCTGCTGGTACTTATGCGCAACGTTAAGCAGGCGCGACTCATCAAAATAGTTACCAATCACCTGCAAACCCACCGGTAGGCCATCAACAAAACCGGCTGGGATCGAGACCGCAGGCAGGCCCGCCATATTGACCGCAATGGTATAAATATCAGAAAGATACATCGTCACTGGGTCATCCGCCTTTTCGCCCAATTTAAACGCAGTGCCCGGCGCAGTCGGCCCCATAATTACATCGACCTTTTCAAAGGCGGCGTGAAAGTCTTCGCTAATCAGGCGGCGAATCTTCTGCGCCTTCAGATAGTAGGCGTCGTAATAACCGGCCGACAGCACATAGGTGCCGATCATGATGCGGCGTTTCACCTCCGCGCCAAACCCCTCACCACGCGAACGGGTATAAAGATCAAATAGATCTTGCGGATCATCACAACGGTGACCAAAACGCACTCCATCGAAACGTGACAGGTTAGTCGAACATTCTGCCGGTGCCACCACATAATAGATTGGCACCGCCAATCCGGTGTTAGGCAGGCTAATCTCTGTGACCACGGCACCCAGTGCCTCGTATTCCTTGACCGCAGCATCGATCACGCGTGCGATGTTGTCATCCAACCCTTCACCAAAATACTCTTTAGGCAGGCCAATCTTAAGGCCTTTGATACCATTGTCGAGATTTGCACTGTAATCCGGCACCTCACGCTCAACACTGGTCGAATCGCGCTCATCAAACCCCGCCATCACATTCATCATTAACGCAGCATCTTCAGCGTTATAGGTCACTGGCCCCGCCTGATCAAGACTCGACGCAAAGGCAATCATGCCAAAACGAGAGACCCGCCCATAGGTTGGCTTCAACCCGGTCAAACCACATAACGCCGCTGGCTGACGAATCGAACCACCAGTATCGGTACCGGTCGCAGCTGGCGCCAGTCTCGCGGCCACCGCCGCAACAGAGCCGCCGGACGAACCACCCGGCACTCGCCCCTGGTCCCAAGGATTTTTGACCGCGCCGTAGTAGCTGGTCTCATTAGAAGAGCCCATCGCAAACTCATCCATATTGGTTTTGCCCAACATCACCGCGCCCGCATCACGAAAGCTGGCGGTACAGGTCGATTCGTATGGTGCGATAAAATTATCGAGCATCCTGGATCCGCAGGTCGTTTTGACATCCTGCGTACAAAAAATATCTTTGTGGGCAATCGGCACACCGGTCAGCGGCGCGCCATTTCCTGCCTTAAGTCGTTGATCTGCTGCAACAGCCGCTTCAAGCGCCTGTGTCTCTGTAATCGAGATAAAACAGTTTAGCGCCGGATTGTGCTGCTTGATGCGCTCAAGAAAAAGCGTCGTCAGCTCCACACTGGAGACTTCTCCACTGCGCAGCGCTGCACTCAATTGAGCAATAGTTTTAGTATGCATAACGATAATTCAGAGCCGTCTAGTAAATATATAGCGTTGGATAAGCGAGTTCAAAAATGATCATTCGATCACTTTAGGGACAAGATAGAGGCCCGACTCAACCTGTGGAGCCAGCGCCTGAAAGCTGTCACGCTGATCGGTTTCAGTGACCTCATCAGCACGCAGACGTTGCGCCGCATCGAGTGGATGCGCCATCGGCATCACATCGTTGGTATTCACTTCACTCATCTGCTCAACCAGACCAAGGATGTTCGACAGATTATCCACATACTGCGGTATATCTGCCTCATCGATTTTCAGCCGTGCAAGCAGCGCAACTTTTGTGATATCGGACTGATCCACTGACATAACTCACCTCTCTCACCCGACGGAAAATCCCGCTCAACTATTCAAAAACATCAAGGGCAGCGAATTTACCATATTCGAGCAGTTTGCTGAAAAATATTCGTCACAAAAACGTTGTCAAGATAGGTAAAATACAAGCCGAATTAAAAAAATAGCTTGAACTGCCGAATAACTCAACACGCTTGCTCTAATAGTCACCCGCTGCTAGAGTATTTCCGATTACTTAGCACAGGATCAAATCCCCCATGTTCTTCAAACGATTTCGCGGAATGTTCTCCAACGATCTTTCCATCGACCTCGGTACAGCCAACACCCTGATCTACGTCCGCGGCCAGGGTATCATCCTCGATGAACCTTCAGTTGTCGCTATTCGCCAGGAAAGTGGTGCGGGTAGCCCCCGCTCAATTGCGGCCGTTGGTACCGAAGCAAAACTGATGATTGGGCGTACACCCGGAAACATCGTTGCTATTCGCCCGCTGAAAGATGGCGTGATCGCTGATTTCACCGTGACCGAAAAAATGTTGCAGCACTTCATCCGTAAAGTACATGAAAACAAATTCCTGCGCCCCAGCCCACGCGTGCTGATCTGCGTTCCCTGTGGTTCAACTCAAGTTGAGCGTCGCGCCATCAAAGAGTCCGCTGCAGGCGCAGGTGCACGAGAGGTTTATCTGATTGAAGAGCCGATGGCCGCCGCAATTGGTGCTGGCATGCCGGTCAGTGAAGCGAGCGGCACCATGGTGCTTGATGTCGGCGGCGGCACGACTGAAGTCGCGGTAATCTCACTGAATGGCATTGTCTACTCAGCATCCGTGCGTATTGGTGGCGACCGTTTTGATGATGCGATCATCAATTACGTTCGCCGTAACTACGGCAGCTTGATTGGTGAGGCGACCGCTGAAAAGATCAAAAAAGAGATTGGCGCGGCGTATCCCGGCATGGAAGTCAAAGAGATCGAAGTACGTGGTCGTAATCTTGCCGAAGGGGTGCCACGCACCTTTAGCCTTAACAGCAATGAAATTCTCGAAGCACTGCAAGAGCCACTTTCTGGCATTGTGGGCGCCGTTAAAGCCGCACTGGAACAGACACCACCAGAACTGGGCGCCGATATTGCCGAGCGCGGCATGGTACTGACCGGTGGTGGCGCACTGCTGCGAGACCTTGACCGACTGCTAGCCGAAGAGACCGGCCTGCCAGTGATCATCGCAGAAGACCCTCTCACCTGTGTCGCTCGCGGCGGTGGTGAGGCGCTCGACATGATTGATGAACACAACGGCGACATCTTTGCGGTAGAATAACCGCACGCTATTCATGATTGAATAGCGTCAGCAAGGAAAAGCCGCACGACCCAGGGCAATGGATGCGGCTTCAAGTCACCGGCCAACTAGCCGGTTTTTTTAAGTCATTGAGTATCGTCTGAGAGGTGCCCTATAAAACCCCTATTTGCCCAAGGGCCGTCCACCACACTGCGCCTGATCATCCTAACGTTTCTGTCCATTACGATGATGGTGATGGATCACCGCCAGCAGCATATGGAAAGTGTGCGCAGTGTACTCACCACTGCCATCTACCCGATTCAGTACCTGATTAACCTGCCTGCAGGTGTGGGTGAATGGCTATCCGAATCGCTATCGAGCCGCCAGACGCTGATTGATCAAAATAACAGCCTGCGCGCACAGCAGTTTTTATATGCCACACAACTACAAAAACTCGATTCAATCGCGGCTGAAAATATGCGCCTACGCGCGCTACTGGATTCATCCATTGATGTCAGCGATAAAATACTGATCGCCGAACTACTGTCGGTCGACATGAAGCCCTTTACCCAGCAAGTGGTCATCAGCAAAGGCTCCCGCAATGACGTCTATCGCGGTCAGCCGATCCTTGACGCCAGCGGCATCCTAGGTCAGGTGGTTCATGTCACCCCGTTCAATAGCACCTCGATGCTGATCACCGACCCCAGTCATGCATTGCCGGTGCAAGTGAACCGCAGCGGCCAGCGCGCAATCGCAATGGGCACAGGCGAAACCAACCGCCTCGAACTGCCCCATTTACCCAACAACGCCGATATTGAGGTCGGCGATTTGCTGGTCACCTCGGGCCTCGGCGGACGTTTTCCACCCGGCTATCCGGCAGCGCGCGTCACCATGGTCACACGCAATCCCGGTCAACCCTTCGCTGAGGTTCAAGCAGAACCAACGGGTAAACTTGAAAGTGCACGTGAAGTATTATTAGTATGGCACAATCCACCCGAGACAAATGATGATATCCCTGATGCCGTGCTGGATGATGCGGGAGAACCAACCCCGTGATCCATAAAAAAGCACATGGTAGCGAAGTCATCATCTTTAGCTTTATCGCAGCTCTTGCACTCACCGTCTTTCCGCTGCCAGAGTGGCTCTCCGTGATACGCCCGGAGTGGGTCACATTAGTCCTCATTTATTGGTGCATGGCGCTGCCAAATCGCATCGGCGTTGGCACTGCCTGGGCACTCGGGCTACTGCTCGATGTATTACGCATCGGCCTGCTAGGAGAAAATGCGCTCGCGCTGTGCATCATCGCCTACATCACGCTAAAGCTTTACCAACGACTACGTCTCTTTCCTTTATGGCAGCAGGCCTTAAGCGTTTTTGTACTGGTTTCACTGAGCCAGATGTTGCATCTATGGGTAAAGGGAATCACCGGCCAACCCATCGACCTGTTCACTTACTGGTTACCATCGCTGAGCAGCATGATCGCCTGGCCAATTGTATTTATCACCCTTCGCGCGCTGCGCCGCAAATTCAGGGTCTCATAAATGAGCAGCAAACAGAGCACCATGCTGGTAAAATACCACCATCATAATCACTGACACCCGCAGATGGCACGCCTTCGCATAAAGGATCACATTCGAGAAAGCCGCACCTT
>QIHH01000061.1 GCA_003230195.1 Gammaproteobacteria bacterium | reverse complement strand
GCGATGTTGCGAATGAGCATAGCGTGGTGCTCTCGACCCATATTCTACCGGAGGTGCAGTCGGTGTGTGATCGGGTGCAGATTATTAATCGCGGACGACTGGTGTTGAATGAGTCGATTGAGCAGATGCGTGAAAAATTACAGGCCACCACGCTATTGGTCGCGCTGCGTTCGATGCCGCCGCTCAGTGAGCTGGAATCCGTTGCCGGTGTGGCATCCGTTGAGCGGCTTGAGGATGGGCGTGTGCGTATTGGTTATGAGGTGGCGAGTGATCCCTCGGATGCGATTGTCGAGCAAGCAGTGGCAAATGGCTGGGGCTTGCATGAGTTGACGCCGGAGCGGATGACACTGGAACAGGTGTTTGTGGATATCACCAGCAGTGATGCCCACGCACATGGCGAATCTGGTGAGCATGGCGGCAAAGGTGAGGCGGCATGATCCTTACGATTGCTGGGCGTGAATTGCGTGGATTGTTTTTGTCACCGCTGGGGTGGTCTATTCTGGCGGTGGTGCAGTTGATCCTTGCCTATATGTTTCTGGCGCAGATCGATTTTTTTATGCAGTTGCAACCGCGCCTGCCAACATTGCCGGGTGCGCCGGGCATTACCGAGATAGTGGCGGTGCCGTTGCTCGGCAATGCGGCGATGATTCTGTTGTTGATTGTGCCGTTGATTACCATGCGGCTGATTAGTGATGAGCGTCGCAACCAGACATTACCGCTGCTTTTTGCAGCACCGATCTCAATGAGTACGATTGTGCTGGGTAAGTTTGTGGGGGTGATGACCTTTCTATTGATCATGTTACTGATGATCTTGATGATGCCGTTGACGTTGCTATTAGGCAGCTCGCTCGATTTTGGAGTGTTGGCGGCTGCAACGCTGGGCTTGTTTCTGCTGTTGGCGAGCTTTGCGGCGGTGGGGTTGTTTATGTCATCACTCACCGCGCAGCCAACGATTGCGGCAGTGAGTACCTTTGGGGTGTTGCTACTGTTGTGGATTCTGGATTGGGCGGGTAACAATGCGGATGGTGGAAACGGCAGTGATGTGATGGCGTATCTATCCATCCTGCGCCATTACGAGGCACTACTAAAAGGCATTTTCAATAGTGCAGATGTCATTTATTACTTGTTATTTATTACGGTATTTCTAGTGTTGTCGATTCGTCGACTGGATGCAGAGCGAACACAACACTAATGAAAGTGACGCTTAAATCCCGCCGTTTGATGTTATTGCAGAATTTGTTGTTTGTGGTGCTGTTCCTTGCCGCGATTGGCTTGGTGGGTTGGTTGAGTACCCAGTATAACTATCATGCAGACTGGACTGAGAATGGGCGTAACACGTTATCGGAAACCAGTGTGGCGTTATTGGAAGAGGTCTCACAACCGCTGATGATCACCGTTTTTGTGCGCGAAACACCGCTGTTGCGCAAACATATCAGCGAGCTGGTGGCGCGCTATCAACGTTATAAAGCTGATATTGAGTTAAAATTTGTAAACCCCGATGCCGATCCGCAGCGGGTGCGCGAAATGAATATCACCACTGAAGGTGAGATGGTGGTTGAGTCTGGGGGGCAGCAAGCACGGACTAAACAGATTTCGGAAGAGGGGATCAGCAATGCGCTGCAAAAGGTACTGCGTGGTGGTGAACGCAAGATCGCTTTTTTACAGGGGCACGGCGAGCGCGATTTTCTCGGAACAGCAACCTATGATCTTGCTACCTGGGCGCAGCAACTTCAGGCGAAGGGTGCACAGCTTTACGGTTTGAACCTTGCCAGCGAGGCAGAGGTGCCGGATAACACCTCTCTGCTGGTGATTGCGGGGCCACAGGCTGATCTGCTGCCGGCGGAACTGGTGGCAATACAAGGTTATCTTGATGGTGGTGGCAATCTATTGTGGTTGGCCGACCCCGGTGAGTTGTTTGGATTATCGGGGATTGGCAAGCAGTTGGGAGTTGAATTTCTACCGGGCACGATTATCGACCCCAATGTTTCACAGGTAGGGATGCAACTGTTTGGTACCGATGATCCTCGCATGGTGTTGGTGGCGAGCTATGGCGCCCACCCGGTGGTGAGTGATTTTGATTTCAATACCCTGTTCCCGATGGCGCGCGGCATTGAGATGAGTGGCGCTGCTAAGTGGCAAGCGACGACATTGTTGAAGACGCTATCAAATGTCTGGGCGGAGAATGGTGAGGTTGCAGGCAGTATCGGTTTTGATGCGGGTGATATTGCTGGGCCGCTAAATATTGGGGTGGCGCTGAGTCGTGAGGGTGATGATGCGCCGCAGCGCGTGGTGGTGATTGGCGATGGCGATTTCTTATCGAACGGTTACCTTGGTGTGGGTGGCAATCTACAGCTGGCGATGAATATCGCTAACTGGCTGGTGAATGATGACACCTTGTTGTCGATACCGGCAAAAAGCTCATCTGATATCACGCTGGATATGGATGAGTTTGAGTTGGCGATGGTAGGGCTGGCCTTTTTAGTGGTATTACCGTTATTGCTACTTGGTAGTGGTTTTTTTATTTGGTGGCGACGTCGTCGTCGATGAAAGCCTAAATGCGCACCCGCTGGCTATTGAATCTATTGTTGTTACTGCTGGTCGCGGGATTGGCTGCGTTGGCCTATCTGCGGCCGGGGCTTGATGAATCGTTACCTCCGACTACGCTCTCTCAGGCGTTGCCAGAGCAGGCACAGCGAGTGAAAATTGAGCGCCCAGGACGAGAGACCATTGCGTTTGTGCGCAGTGAGAGTGGCTGGCAATTAACGGCGCCGATCAGCTTACCCGCCAATTCATTTCGCATTGAGCCGCTGTTGCAATTGCGCCGGGCGGAGAGCCATTCCAGTTTTCCGGCGGTTGAGGGTGCTTTGAGTCAATATGAGTTGTCGTCGCCGCAAGTATGGTTGTCTATCGACGATGAACGTTACGCCTTTGGTGGTACTGAGCCATTAAATGGCTATCGCTATGTGATGGCGGGCCAGACTGTTCATCTGCTATCAGATCGAGTTCAACACTATCTGTTGATGTCGCCGTATGATTTTGTCGCACTAGAGCTGCTATTGCCGCAAAGTGAGTTAGTTGAGGTGCGGTTTGCGCAGCGAGTTGTGAGTGATGAGCTTACGCTTGCGGCGTGGGGTGAGGCACATGCGCGACGAGTTTCGCGTTATGACGTGTCTGATAACGATGTTGAATCACTGACGTTGACTCTGAGTGATGGCTCAGCGTTGCTGTTAGACATTTTGTTACGTGAACCGGAATTTATATTGGGTGTGCGTGAGCGCGGGGTGCGTTATCACTTCACTGAAGAAGAGGGCGAGCATCTGTTAGCCGTGATAGAAGGTGGTGATGCCTGAGTTACCTGAGGTCGAAACCACGCGCGCAGGGTTAGAACCGTATCTGCTGGGGCAGCGTGTGGTTGGGGTTAAAATCTATCAGCGTAAGTTGCGCCAGCTGGTGACGGCAGGGTTAGCTGCTGGACTGAAAAATAAAGAAATCCTAGCGGTTGAGCGCCGAGGAAAATACCTGTTACTGAAGAGTGTGAGTGGTACCGCGATTATTCACCTTGGGATGTCGGGTAGTCTGCGCCTAGTTGATCAAGGTATACCGCTTGAAAAACATGATCATGTTGAGTTTCTGTTGGCGAGTGGGCAGTCATTACGTTATCGTGATCCGCGCCGTTTTGGATTGGTGTTGTGGACGACGCAAGAGCCGTTGCAACATCCACTCATTATGAAGCTCGGGGTGGAGCCACTCGAAGATGCGTTCGATATTGATTATTTCTATAAGATCGCACAGCAGCGCAGTGTTGCGATCAAACAACTCATTATGAATGGTCAGGTGGTCGTTGGCGTCGGCAATATCTACGCTAGCGAGGCACTGTTTCGTGCCGGGATTCATCCGGCGCGCGCAGCGCAGCGCATCTCACGCGCACGTTGTGAGCGACTGGTGGCCGCGATTAAATTAGTGTTAGCGGAGGCGATCAAACAGGGTGGTACGACGTTGCGGGATTTTTATAATGGTGCAGGTGAGCCTGGCTACTTTAAGCAGTGCCTACAGGTCTATGGTCGAGGTGGCGAAGCGTGTGTGCAGTGCGGTGCTGCGATTCGCCAGATTGTGCTGGGGCAACGCTCCACTTGGTACTGTGGGCGCTGCCAGCGTTGAGGTATTAGTTTGAGGCTCTGTTTTAGTTTTTAGTTGCCGTATTGTCTGTCGGCGCGTGTGATAACGTGCCAAACGGATCGGCTGGGGTCTCTTCTTTGATACGAATCACCACGCCGGCTTCCTGCAGTGACATTGTTTCTGCAATACCGCTGAGTTCTGAGATGTTTTTACTTAAGCCCAGATTTGCCTCTAGCGTGTGGTCAAAGATCAGATGAGTGATCCCTTTTATGCTGCTTAGAAATTCCGCGCTATCTTCAATAGCGTAGGGTAGTGGGAATACATCACGACGACACGCCAGCATGGTGCGCGCTGGCCATTGGCTGGCAGCTTGAAATGGTTTGTCTGGGTCTGCCGCTTCTGCGGCAAGCTGTTGGATGATGTCATCCGTGGGTGACAATAGCTCGCTGTGTAACACTTGGCGATACTGTTTATCGGCCAGCATAAAGGTGCTGCTAACGATCATCAAAACAACCAGTACGATGCCGCGCTGGCCCATCAGGCTCTGGCTGTTGAAGGATTGATTGAAGGAGACCAGCAGTGCGAGGCCGCGATATAGCAGTAATGCAATGGCAACCAGGGCCCACTCCGGGGTAGCCGCGACCAGTCCAATGAGGGTTGCAAATAGTAGTGCGCTGCCCATCAGGTCGTTAAACAGAAAGGCGCGATCTTTGATGATGACGATGATGAGAAGCAACACAACGATGAACCCGCTAAACCAGCCTGCCGGCTCACCAAATCCGACGGCCCCATTTTGCAGGACGTTAGAGAGCGTGATGATCGGATCGCTAAACCAGACAATATCTTTTTGCCAGCCGCTCTGAAAAGTCATGATCAGCGGGATAGAAATTGCGAGGCCAACCAGTATCTGCCTGCGCTGTTGTTTGTTTAGCGGGTCTCTGATCCAGAGCCATGCGAGCGCGAGCGCGTAGCCAAGGCCAGCGGGGTGTAAACTCACTGCGGTGATCACAACCAGCAGTTGAATAAAGAACCAGCCACCGAGTGGGCGTGGTTTAGCGCGATAGGTGTTACTGACCCACAGGCCGATGCCGAATGTGAGTAGTAGCATTGGGCCAGTGCCAACTGAGCTGATTTGAGTGATGGTCAGTGGGCAGATCAGCAATAGTGCTGAGGCCATCAGCGCCGATTCATGGTTTTCTTTGCGTGCCCAGTAATAGAGAAACATCACGCTAAAAAAGGCTAGCATAGCGGCAAATATTTTGGTGGCAAGGATGCTGCCAGACCAGTAAATGGCGACGGGCAGTAGCAGAATGGCGCGCATATCGGGCGTGCCAAAGGTGGCGACCGGGTTTGCGATGCGATCGACAATCGACCAGAGAAAGAGTAATGTCTTCGCCGCGCCCTCGTTAAGGCCATATGGAGTCAGATTGATGAGGTTAAATCCCCAGAAAAGAGCGGCAATCCAGACTGCGAGTATAATCAGTCTCAGGTATTTTTCAGGGATAGCGACGCGCATGTTTTCTCCGGATAAATAAATTTGATATCAGACGATGCTATATAGGCACCTGCGTTTAGCAAATCGTTATGGCTGAGAGCCCGCGCCGGTAGAAAAAATGGTATTTAGTTCGGGGGGAGGGTCTGGTGACTTGTTTCGACTTACGAGACTCTAAAAGCAGAACACGCCCCATTGGGGCGTGTCTTGCTAGCTACTTAACTTGATTCTACAAATGCAGCCCAAAATCCTTAGTTAGCAAGCAGTAGTGGCAGAAGTACAAATATACTCAAAACTATTGCAATTGTTGCTGCTGGAAATGCGCTCATGATCAATCCCCTCCCATTAATAAATCTGAATTTTTAGCCTGATCTTATATATTGCACCAGATCAAGCTTTCTTTTACTTAATAAAACGTAGAGAGTACCTAGGTTGCAAGGGTGATGTCAATAACTCTACACATCGTAATTTTAGTCTGAAACGTTCGATTGTTGGCGCGTGGCGGTTAGTTTATATTGCACGAGAGGGTGCGGATCAGTTCGTGGCAACTTTGAAATGGTGTGGCACTAAGCAGGAATAATGATTTTTATCCGGTCAAAATTTAAGCGTGTAGCGTGTTGGCATAGCGGGTTTTATCGGGTGCTCAGCAATTTAAAGGGATTTAGAGCTTGAACTAAATTGACTGGTCATGTTATATATTATCATCCTTGGGTATTCGACCAAAATGCAGTGCATGCATGGGGTAGTCTACTTTAAGATTTTTGGGGGGGTATAATGCGCGGATCATTTAAGAATTCGTCGTAATTAGCACTATATTTGAGGCTTTGTTAGGAGGGATTGAAAATGTTAGAGACACCAGCGATTGCAACACTGTACCTGCTTTGGTTTATCTTGGCTTTTGGCTTGGCGGCAGTAATGCTGAAAATGAATTCGTAAAAATAGCATTATAATAAGTTTAGCCAGATGGCTTTGATGGCGAGGGCCTGTTCGCACCTTCAAACTAAGTAGGTAGGACGAATTCCAAGATCATCTGGAAAAAAATGTATAAATTTGGGAGGGGTCTTGAAATGCGTAGGTACTTAATATTGATGTCAGCCATGGCGTTTGTTGCAGGCACACTTGCACCGACAGCGGCTATGTCAGCTGGTCAGTACTCGAAAGGGGATGGCAACGTCAACAATGGTAAAACCATCTATGATCAGGGTAAGGGCGATATTCCTGCCTGTAATTCATGCCATGGGATAGACGGTAACGGTGATGACAACATGGGCACACCACGTCTAACTGGTCAGGGTTTTACATTCTTGCTGAAACAGCTGGAAGATTTTGCAACTGACAAGCGTATGGATGAAACCATGTTTGTAATGAATGCTAATGCGAAAAGTATGAGTCCACAAGATCGTAGAGACGTGGCCACATATCTTTCACAGAAGCGCAATAGCTTTGCGGGTTCTGATCTTAAAGAACTGACCACTAATGGTGTTGCTACAGGCAAAACTAATTTCGGTAAGTCTCTGGTTGAAATTGGTAGCCCTGAACTGTCTGCATGTAAATCATGCCATGGTTATGCGGGGCGCGGTGCACCACCGATTTATCCAGTAATTCTGAATCAGCGCTATACGTACTTGGTAAGCCAACTGAAAAAGTTCCGTGATGGAAGCCGCGCAAATGATCCAATGGGACAAATGCGTGCAATTGCTAGAAAGATGTCTGATGACGACATTCACAATGCAGCTGCATACCTGACGACTGCAAAAAATAGCACGCCAGGTAACATCCACACACCTTATACATTCCACTAATAAAGGTTTGTAGTATTAAGGAATCGTAAAAGTTGAAAAAAGGGCGGGCAAATAAGCCCGCCCTTTTTTTATCTCTGAAATTTACACATATGAGCGCTGAATGGCGTCATTATACGAATTGGTAAACTTTCTAGCATGGCAAAAAAACAACCTCTAAAGTCTGGTGAGAAGATATTGCTGGGTATATTTGGCGTATTCTTCTGTCTGGCTGCGATTGGCTATGTAGTACTGGAAAGCGTTCGTTTGACATCTGATAAACCCATGTTCACACAGACAACATTTTTTAATTTTTCCAAAGAAGGGAAGGAGGGGCACGGCTATTACATGAAGGCAAATTGTAATGCCTGCCATCGTGCGCTACGTAGTGGTACCAGTATGGGGTTATCTCTGGATGGCGTTGGGTCAAAACGAAGTGTTGATTGGTTAGAGGCATTTTTATTAAACCCGGAGCAAGTTTATGAGGGCGCAACGATTGATCATGGGTTTGGCAAAGAGGCCGGAAGGATTGTTTCCAGACTTTCTGAAGATAAAATTAGACCTATTGCTGTATTTCTCTCTGAACTGAAGGCTATTGCTGGTTCGTCTGTTTCAAAAATACCACCGCCTGAACGGTCAGAGTTTATTGATGGCATGGTGGGTTCTTGGGCGCCTGAAGAGTGGAAGGAAAAATATGAAGATGTGCGCGATCGAATTAAACGTGAAGAAGCAGAAGCCGCTGAAGAGGCGGTAATTGATGCGCGATAGGCCTTGGACGCATGAGCGAGAGCAGGATTATCGTAAATACACGTTGTGGTTCATTTACGCCTGCGTGATCTACAGTATCATCGGCTTTTCATGGGGTGTTGTAGTGGGTATGTTTCCCGATTTAAGGGAGTTTATTAACCACCGCCCGCATGGTAATTTGATTATGCTGGGTCACGGCCATCTTAATTTGTTAGGCTGGGTAGAGATGGCGATATTTGGCTCGATCTACTACATTATTCCTCGGCTAGTCAGGCGCCCTATTTATAGTTTTAAATTAGTAAGAATACATTTCTGGATGCATAATTTTGGTTTGCTGGGAATGGTCGCCTCATTTGTAGCGGCAGGCGTGATGGGTGGGATGGCGAGTATGACAATGTCACCAGCTGAAACCAGTGCAATTGTACGCCCGATTATGATAACAGTTGGGATGTTTGGACTCCTGGTACTATTAGCAAATATTATTTGGGGATACAATATTTTCCGCACATGTATGGAATGGGAGAAAGATTATGTTAGAGATAGTACGAAGGTTTAATCGTTTTTTATTAATTGCGGGCATTACAACAGCTCTTTCTGGTTGTCTTACAATTAGCGATACTACGCTTAGAGTAGGTGAACTGGCTCCTAGCTTAAAAACAAAAACGCTTGCCGATGTTGATGGGGATTTTAGCCGTATTACGACCTATCGTTATCCTGATGAGCGAATGTATCAATATTCTATTGATGATGCATTAATGCAAGGAAAACCGATCATTGTTGAATTTGCAACGCCAGGCCACTGTACCGTGTGCGATAAGCAATTGCAGGTACTTAAAGGGATTTTGAACAAGTATGAATCGGAAATAATTATTGTTCACATGGATCAGTATCAGAATCCTGAAGCCTTCATCGAATATAAGGTGACTGGCGATCCTTGGACATTTGTGATCGATAAAGATCAAAAAGTTGTTTTTAAGCGCGCAGGTCGTTTGCTCTACAATGAAATTGATCTTGCATTACAGCCGCTGCTGGCTGCTCAAAGTTAATTGTAACTATTCAGCTTACCCCTGATTTGTCTGATTACAGCATCAAAAACTCTCATTTACACGTGTAAACTGCGAATTTTTCCTTGTACTCGAACAGATCAGCAGCAATCTGGGCCCGTTACTATTTCATTTTTCACTATGCTGAATAGTGACAGTTAATTTACAGGAGTTTTTGTAGTGGTTAAAAAGCAGTACCAGGTTTCGCTTGTTCAAGATAAGAGCGGAATGTATTGGGATCTCGCGCTTTATGTCCCGACAGTAATCTTTCTAGTCTCGATTGCGCTTAAGATGTGGTACACCGCAGATAAGAATTGGGCGTATCTATTGATGTTCATGGCAACGTTCTTCTTGATGGCGGGCACAAACCGGATACTTAAATCTCGAATGATGCTGACTGGCTCATCTCCCATCAGTATTGATGCAGATAAACAGCGGATTTTATGTGGCTTGCGCAGCGGCGAGCAGGTCGAGCTGGTGAAGAGCGTTAGATACTTTCCCGACTTCGCGGGCAAGAGCTTTGCAATTACTGGTTTAGACCTGAACGGCAAAAAATGCCAGTATGTGTTTCATCGCGGACAGTTTGCAGATGTAGATGAATATAAGGAACTACGTGAATTTTTACGGATCTACGGCTAGTCCCCCCATAGTATAAACAAGTAGGATGATGTTCCGATTATCATCACCGGCCTCCAGTACGCCGCCTCACAATATCCCATCCTAGAAAAGCCATAACCGTTATTGCAATACCAAGCACTATTATGGTGATCATGTATTGAGTCTCTTCTTCTACCAGACCGCCTACAAACATGTGGACGGTGTATGCCATGAGAAGTAGCGAGCTGATTGCGACAATTAAATAAATGATGGTCTCTTTCATTATTGGGCCTTAGTTGATCCGTCTATTTGTATTGAAAAACTAAACAAACCGAATCTTAATGATATAGGAATTTGTCACTACGATCACTACCACTAGTCTATTTTAACTGGTAGCCGAGCGCCTGAAAAAATAGAGCGTGAACAGAGTGTTATGTGATGCATTACAGTCAATAAATTGATTGTGGATTGCCTAGCTTCTCCGTGAAAAATAGCGCCAATTGCCACTGAATATTTATCACAAACACCTTGACGGTATTCACTTGCATGTGTCAAGATCTTCGATCAAGTTCCCTGTCTCCTTGGCGCGCTTTTAGCCTCGGAACAGAAATGTAATTGTCTGATACCGGAACAGTGGTTGATGAATACTCTTGACTTGAGAGTAAAGCGCATTTTATAGGGGGAGAGAGAGGTGCGTACACAATCGATAACTATTAATTGTACGTGCAATAATAAAGATCGACATGGGAGGGGGAGATGAAAAATAAATTGTCATTAGGCAATACCTTTTGGGTACTGCTAATTGCTGCATTTACAACGGGCATGGGTAACGGGAGCGTATTTGGCGCTGCTATAATGTGTGCTGTAGGTCGTGGCCCGTTTGAAAGCTGGGGCGGTTGGGGTATGGAAGCATACAACCCGACTACGTTCACTGGCTTTATTGACTGGGTAATGTTGGTTTTTGGCCTCGCGTTTGCGATTATTACTGGTCTGGCCATGCAGAAGCATGGTGGAATGGAAGCACGCGGACAATCTAGCGGTACTTGGTAGCATTTTTGTTTTTAGCTTTAGACATTCGTTTTTTAAAGATTTAAGTAGAAGGGGGGAAGTAAAATGGCAACATTTGCAGGTGGGTGCGGAATTCTCTTAGCGATCTCGAGTATGTGGTTATCTTGGTATCTACTGAACAAAACAACAGAGTGATAAAAGCATTAAATTCGGTCAGTTGATCTGAGTTGAATAAATTGCGATTTATGGAGGAGAGGGTAAATGTTAATTAAATATTTATTTGCGAAAAACGAAGATATCCCGGCAGGTTCGTCGTCGGTATTCTTTGGGTTTTCTGCAATTTTCTGGTTTGTGATAGGAACGGGGCTAGGTTCCTTTAATGCCGCTAAGCTGGCATTTCCAGACTGGGTAACTGGTTCGGAAATGTTTGCTTTTGGCCATATGCGTCAGGTGCATGTATTAGCTGTAATTCTTGGTTGGATTTCGATGGCATTCGCCATGACCATGATGTATATGACGCCAGCATTGGGTAACACCAAACTGTGGTCTGAGAAATTGGGGCTTTGGAATGCGTTCCTCTGGAATGTTGGTCTATCAGTAGGTCTGTTTCTATTATGGATGGGTATTACCTCTGGTCGTGAGTACTCAGACATTATCTGGCCTGTTGATATAGCTATAATGTTTGGTGTTCTTCTCCCGCTAGGCATTAACGTCTGGATGACCATTGCACATCGTAGAACCCAAGGTATCTATATTACTAACTGGTTCTTTGGCGCATGCGTCTTTTTTATTATAGTGGTCTTTGCTGTTGGCCAATCTCCAGAGCTATTCAATCTTACCGGTTTGACTGAAGCTTATATGACGTTCTGGTTTGCGCATAATGTTTTAGGCTTGTGGATAACACCTGTTGCAGCGGCGATTGCGTACTACACAATTCCAAAACTGACGGGTAATCCACTCTA
This sequence comes from Gammaproteobacteria bacterium, assembly GCA_003230195.1. Lineage (GTDB taxonomy): Bacteria > Pseudomonadota > Gammaproteobacteria > SZUA-140 > SZUA-140 > SZUA-76. The sequence goes on along the minus strand of QIHH01000061.1, from coordinate 6,791 downwards.
TTCGCATAGAATTGGCCACCTTCATTTCTGGTCAATCATCGCATTTTATTCAACACCTGCATCGCATCATCTGATGTCTGCACCACTGCCAGAATGGCTCAAGTCTTTTGCATCTGTAGAAGGTGTATTGATTCTAATCCCAGCAGTCGCTTTCGTCGCTAATATTCTGTTGACCATGAAGGGTAAATGGAGCATGTTTGTTGAGAATATTGAAACAAAATTCTCAATTACAGGTGTACTGCTTGCTATTCCGTTGAACATGCAAGGTGGTTTTCAGCAAACCCGTGCAATTAATTGGTATATACATGGTACAGGCTGGATCGTTGCTCATGCTCATCTGGCACTATTGGGTATGTCTACATTTTTGGAAATCGCAGCGGTATACTTTGGTCTACAGCAGATCCTGAGAAGAAAATTGTACTCTCTGGCATTAGCTAACTTCCATTACTGGTTTGTATTGATTGGTTTCTGTATCTACTGGATCTCTATGACTATTGCGGGCCTGATTCAAGGTGCAGGCAAGATCTACGAAGTTCCATACATCGATGTTGTGGTCGCAGAGCATCCATACATGATTGCCCGTTGGGTTGGCGGTACGATGGTATTTACCGGTAACTTGGTATGGCTTTACAATATGTATATGACTGCCCGTGAAGGAACCGTGGTTCCAGCCGGTCGTTATGCCCACGAGATGGCTTACGAACGTTAGAAAATAGTTCGGGATCATCATACGTGTCCCTTTCACTTTGTAAGTAAATTGCAGAGTGAGAGGGGAAAAAAAGATAAATGGGAGGGTATATAACGTGGCATTTCAACAACATAAATTAGGGGCAGCGGCCATCGGGGGGATGCTTGGTCTCTCGATGATAATTACGCTGATGTTTCCAAGTTTTGACTTTCGTTCAGCAGAGTCAACATGGGTTGGTTTGGATAAATCATTATCTAATGGTCGTGTTATTGGCTTTAGTTATGAAGATCCGCTAGTAATAGGTGCAAACAAGCCGATTACCGTAATTTTGGACAAAGATCCAAAAACCGGTGAAAAAATTGATCCACCAATGCGTGCATATGTATACGAGCCGGGTGTACCATTTGCTCCTGCTGTACGTCATCCTGCTAACACGGGGCCGACTGTTGGTCAGTTAAGCCTGAGCGTTGGTAAAATGGGTGAAGCAACCGAAGCTGAGGGGGCTGTTTTTGCGATCAATCGTGGTGAAGTAAACGGTAAAGATTGGGATTACATCGAAAATTTGACCGCACTTAAGGGCTGGACTCCAGCTGATACACTGCGCGCTGCTACAGACGAAAATACTCGTTATGTAGGTAAAGGTAAAACTGTATATATCACCGAGGGTTGCTGGTGGTGTCATACGCTTCTGCCTGAGCAGACACAGGATTGGCAGATTTTTGGTGCACCTCCAATGCTAGGCGATTTCAACGGTGAAATGCCTACCGCTTTTGGTTCTGATCGTAAAGCGCCAGATATTCTACATGTAGCTTCGCGTAATTCATCAAGAGAATGGATGGATATGCATTTCTTCAATCCACGTCTTGTTCAGCCTAACTCGATCATGCCGCGTTTTGATTACCTCTGGGGTGAAATAGATGCACATGGTAATAAGATCGATTTCGACAAATGGCGCACAGAGTATAAAGAATACCGTGCTGGAACTAGGATCTACCCGCCTGAAATTCCAGAATATGCTGGTAATTCTGAAGTCCGTGCACTCGTCGACTGGATTTTAACCAGTCTTAAGTAAAATTGGGGAGAAAAATTAATGGCTATTAAATTTGACCAACCGTTCTACTCTCTCTCTGACGAGGCTGAGCAGAATAGAATAATTGAACTTTGGGAGGCCGAGAAGCACGGTGGTTTATGGGAAGGGAATAACCGCCTGCCATTTCCATTGGTGTTGTTGATGGCTTTGATTATTTTGACTGCGTTTTTGGTAACAATGCCTATTTGGGGGCAACGTCCTACCGCACATGATTTTGTTGAGCATGTTGCATTAATGGATACCCCTGAAATCCAGGCGATTGAAGATCCAGTGGCTAAAATGGCTAGGGTCCATGAGATCGCATATCAAAGAGCTGATTCGCGTGTAAAAGCATCGTTAGAACGCCATCCTATTAGTTGGGATGATCTTCTAAATATCGCTCCTGAAATCAAAGAAGCACAGGCATCGGGTAAATATCCTCTGGATTATTACTCAGTTTTAGCTGACACAATCGTCTTAGCTAATTTTGAAGGCAATCCTACTGCTGATGGTTCGCCTGAAAGAAAACAGCCTTGGTGGGATAAGGGGTACACAATAGATGTATTCTATGTAACCTACTTCATCATCTTTATCTTCTTTGTATGTAAGCGTTTGCCACATTTTAGTCGCAAGCCTGACATGTCAAATACCAAGTAATAAATAGGAGAATTATAATGTTAGATATCGATCACGGACCAACAGTCTTTGCTACTATTATTGTATTTGTATTTATTCTACCGGCATTATATGGCATCTTCTTTGTTGATAGTTACTGGAAGGAACATAGAGATAATGCTACTGAAGGTAGTGATGACGTTTTCAACTAAAGATTGTTTTTAGTTGAAAGAAAAGCCGCTCGTTAGAGCGGTTTTTTTTTGAGCGACAGTCAATTGTCAATGAGATATAATTTACAGTACTTTAGTATAGTGCTATTCGCGAACAAAAGTGTGTTTATGAAATGATATTTGATTTAATTGGTAATAGTTCATTCCTTGCTAAACTTTGGCTGTATCTAAATGAGGCAATGTTTGCGGTTCAGGAAGTTGCTGATAATAGGCTACTTGGAATTGATATGAGTATTGAGGGGCTACGTTCTCAATCATTCAGTGTTGGTATCTTTGTATTTTTAATCATATCGCTTATTTTCTTTTCGATGATAATTTACTTTTACTTACCGCGAGGAAAAGATAATCAGAACAAGTTAAAAACGGGCGAAAAGGTCATGTTTGGCGCGATAATATCAGGGGTTTTTATCGCAATTGGAATGGGCTGGTTACAGCTTATTGAAGGATACTTATTGTAGGGGTGGAATGTGAAAGAATATATGCAATCATTGCCGGATGGCTGGACTATTTACTTATGGATGGTGGCAGCTGCTGGTATTTTAATCGGAGCGGCGTTTCTGCTTCGCTGGGGATTCAAAAATAATCAGTTTGATGAAGATATCAAATACGTTGTTTTTGATGATGACGATGTCGATAAAATGTCCGATGAAGATTTTAAAAAATATAAAGAAGTAACGAAAAAACAGGAAAAACTACGGGAAGATGTGTTGAGAAAACGGGCAGAGCAGAAACTAGAAAAACAAAATGAAAAAAGGTGAAAAAGTAATCTTTGGCTTGGTCGGTTTAATTGCGATTGTATCCATTACCAATCAGGTATGGCAGACCGCAAATATTACTGAAGAAGATCCTGGCATCCCATATTACACGACGGCCTCTACAGAGCTTAGCAGCAAAGCCGGTAAGTTGTTGAGAGATAATTTATGTAAAGAATGCCATAAACTTTTCTTTTTAAACAATTTGATGCAAAATGTTCCATCCCCATCGTTAGATGGTATTGGTTCACTGAGAGAAGAAAAATGGTTTTATGATTATTTTTCTGCAGAAAACCCACAGGAGATCATTCCCTCAAGGTTAAAGGCTCGTTTTCAGATGCCTTCATTTTCGCATCTTCCAGAAGAGGAGCGTAGAGTGTTAGCCGCGTACATGGCTAGTCTTAAGGTAGAAGACTGGTATCTGGAAGAGACGCGGAAAGCCGCATATGAGAAACGTACTGGTGAAGCGTATCAACCCGAGTAGATATTATGTCGTTTACGTCCATAGTTAGAATGAGCCCCAAAGATGTGGTGTGGGGCATATTTGCTGTACTCGTTGGCGCCACAGTTATCTATGTCGGCGATCGTTTGACGGGAATCAGTTTAGAGGTTTTTTATGGCGTTCAGACGTTTAACCCGATGTGGATCATTACTTTATTCTTTGTCCCATTTGTAGCGGGTGTTGTCGTTTCACTGATATTTGGCTTGGGAGGTAAAATATTAGCTTACTTCTCACCCATTATTGTCAGGGTGTATGAGTACAATGCAATCCATGACGTTCGATTTGATTTGCCAGATGGAGTCACGTTGTTACCAGTAGGCTTCTGGATTCTGGTAGTGATTCTAGCGGTTGAAGCTGCAGCGATTGGCGGTGTGATAGGCGAGATTGTTAATAAGAAGGTTTATGGCCGTTCGGCCAAGTCAAAACTTCACAAGCGTTACCAAAAAAAACAGCATGATTCATCCAATAACGTGTAATTTTTTTCTAGTGATGACATAAGATACGTAGTAATTATGAATATGATAAATAATCAAGTGCCTTTGAATGACGAGCAGCGGGCAATCCGTAAGCGTTATATTGGCGCGACCTTTGTTACTTGTATTGTACTTTCTCTTGTTGGTGGCACCATTCACGTGCTGGAGCTTGGCTCTAATCGAATGCATGACATGCGAGATAAGGCTGGTATTGACCTCGCGGATGAGCATGACCATATTCGTGCAGCTGGTGAGGAGTTGTTCAGACAGGTGGATTTTGAGTTTGGTGTTGAGCAGCAGACGAGCTACAAGGTTGATGAAGCTGAAGCACTTTTAACGCCAGAACAGTGGGCGGACGTCGATCAAACAATCCTGATACCTGCAGGTGAGTTTCTAATGGGCACAGATCGTAAGCAGTCGAATATATATAATCGTCCACAAAGCAGTGTACATACCGATGCATATAGAATTGATAAATATGCGGTAACAAATGCGCAATACGCTCGTTTTGTTGCAGCAACGGCACATCGTCCACCGCTTGACTGGACGGATGGAAAAATAGCCGAAGGCAAGGAACTCCATCCGGTAACGATGGTCTCATGGCAAAATGCATCTGACTACGCGGCGTGGGCTGGTAAACGCCTGCCGACGGAAGCTGAGTGGGAAAAAGCAGCGCGTGGTACCGATGGAAGGCGTTGGCCTTGGGGTGATACTATGGAGCCTGATCGTCTCAATACCTATTATAACGTTGGCAGTACGACTGTATATGATGCCTATCCAGAGGGCGTTAGCCCTTATGGTGTGTTTGATATGGTTGGTAATGTGAGTGAATGGACTGCTGATGATTTTACTGCCTATGAAGGCAGCACGGCACCTGGCAGCTTATTTGTTGCGAAAAGGGCTAAAGAGCCGCGCCAAGGCGCTGCTAAGGCGATGAAAATGGCTGAGTTTGAAGAGACGGATCTACCTTACAAGGTGCTACGGGGTGGTTCTTGGAAAGGCGATCCATTCTCGACTGCCACATACCATCGAAACTATGCATGGCCGAATTTCGCATCTGATTTTTTCGGTTTTAGGTGTGCCCAAACACCGTAATTTACAGGTCTTAATATGAAACGCATTTTATCTATCTTTCTTGTTAGCGGTCTTGCAACAGCGCCAGCCGTCTGTTTGGCTGCTGATAGTTATCGTTGGTTGCATGTGACGATTGATACGCCATGGATGATCTTTCTTTTTTTACTGCCAATGGTGCTTATTCCAGCGATATTAATGGCGGTTCTCTATTGGAAATTTGCAGGTACGACACCTGAGTCTCGTAAAAGAGAAGAAGCTAGGCTAGAAGCCTCCAAAGATCGAGTAAAACAGAGTGAGTCGACTGATTAATGAAATTTTTATCTCGAGCTTCAATGCTATTTATTTTGTTCATATCGGTGTTCCTCTCAAACATGAGTGCGTCTGTGCTTGCCGCCGATGAGTCAGGTGCCGATAGTTCTCATGCGGTACTCGCGCCTTTTATTGATAAAGAAGAAGTACTCGGTGAGGCGGTTGCGATTGATGATGAGCAGAAACATAAGATTCTATTTTACATGGGTGTTCTCTTATTAATATTAATCGTGACGACAGCTGTGATTGGTTTACGGATGGCGCTCTTTGGTAAGCAACTTTTTGTACCACATATGATTTCCGCAGGCTTTACCGTTTTCTTGGCATTTGCGCATGCGGTAACCGCCATCGTCTGGTTTTTTCCCTTTAAACTGTGAATTTTCAACGTGCCTGTGCGGCGCGGTTGATGTTGCATTTTAGTCGCTGATACCTAGGCTTATTTGCTCCAGCCCTTTTTATGACGGGTTTGCAGTGGCAATTATTTCAAAGGATAAGTGGGAAAAACTTTGTTGTATTCCATTCAAAAAAGAAGCGTATGGTGGGCTTGGTCGCTCGCGATCGTTTATGCCATGTCTGGACTGGCAGCACTCTCGTATGAGGTGTTGTGGGCGCGCATGTTATCGCTTCAGTTTGGGGTTAGCATCTTTGGCATTGTTGTTACCGTTGCTGCGTTCATGGCGGGCCTCGGTGGTGGTAGCTTGCTTGGCGCGCGCTTCGTACAGACGTTGCGTAACCCCCTTTTAATGCTTGTTTTGCTCGAAGTCACGGTGGGTCTGTTTGCCTGGTTTACGCCACAGCTTTTTCAGGCGATTGATTTATGGATCGGAACGAGCGCTGAGGGTGGTGGTCTGTTGCAGTGGTATGGGCTGCAAGGGCTGGTTGTCTTTCTTGTTTTATTTATTCCCGCGTTTGCTTTAGGGCTTGGTTTTCCAATGGTGCTGGCAATGATCGCGGATAGTGGCGTTTCGCTTAGTAAGGTCTATGCACTGAATACATTGGGTGGCGCATTTGGTGCGTTAGTGCCACTGGGACTGTTACCACTATTTGGCTGGACGGTGTCGATTCGTCTTGTTGCCATA
>QIHH01000009.1 GCA_003230195.1 Gammaproteobacteria bacterium | reverse complement strand
TTGAAGAGACCCTGTTGGCAACGCAAGCGAGTGGCGCACAGATTGTGACAGTTGCGGTGCGTCGTACCAATATTGGCCAGAATAACGATGAACCAAACCTGCTGGATGTGATCTCTCCTGAGAAGTACACCCTACTACCGAATACAGCGATGTGTTACACCGCAGACGATGCCGTACGCACCTGCCGCATGGCACGTGAACTGCTTGATGGCCATAACCTGGTGAAGCTTGAAGTGCTGGGCGACGAAAAGACTCTTTATCCTGATTTGCAGCAGACTTATGTAGCGCTTGAGGTCTTAGTAAAAGAAGGCTTCAAGGTGATGGTCTATACCAATGATGACCCGATTGCAGCAAAACGTCTTGAAGAGATGGGAGCGGTTGCTGTGATGCCGCTGGCAGCGCCTATTGGCTCTGGGCTGGGTATTCGTAACCCCTATAATATTCGGACTATTGTTGAAAATGCTAATGTGCCGATTCTGGTTGATGCTGGTGTTGGCACTGCATCAGATGCCGCGATTGCGATGGAGCTTGGTTGTGACGGGGTGTTAATGAACACCGCGATTGCCGCTGCTGATAACCCAATCCTGATGGCCTCTGCGATGAAAAAGGCGGTTGAAGCAGGGCGTGAGGCTTATCTTGCCGGTCGTATCCCACGCAAGCGTTTTGCCAGTGCATCATCCCCTCTTGATGGCACGTTTTTCTAAAGTGCTGTTACGCTAGCCTATTCGTTATTTTTTTAGATTTTCTGTTTGTGACTACCGAGATAGTAAAGCCAGGCGACGGTACCTTACGTAAGGTACGTAGTTTTATGCGTCGCGAGGGCCGCTTTACTGAAGGACAGCGTCGAGGCTTGGAAGCGCAGTGGCCAACCTGCGGGATTGAGCCTGGTAGTGACATGCTTGACCTTGATCAAGTCTTTGGGCGCCGCGCACCGCGCATTCTTGAAGTCGGATTTGGCATGGGTGAATCACTCGCTGCGATGGCTGTTGCGCATCCTGAAAATGATTACCTAGGGGTTGAGGTCTACCGTCCTGGCATGGGTAGTCTATTGCGCCAGGTGGGTGAAAACGGATCGACCAATGTGCGGGTGATTAGTGAAGATGCGGTGGTGGTGCTATCAAAGATGATTCCTGATGGCAGTCTTGAGCGCCTGCAACTTTTTTTCCCAGACCCGTGGCATAAAAGGCGTCATCATAAGCGGCGTATCGTACAGTCTGAATTTGTTTCATTGGTCTGTAAAAAGTTAAAGCCGGGTGGTGTGTTCCATATGGCGACCGATTGGCAGGCCTATGCAAAACATATGATGAAAGTGATGAGTGAAGCGCCGGGCTATGAAAATTGTGTTGCGAGTGGTGAGTATGCAGCGCGCCCAGAATTTAGACCGTTAACCAAATTTGAGCAGCGCGGGCATCGACTTGGCCATGGTGTGTGCGACTTGCTTTTTAAGCGAACGATTTGAGATTATTGATCCTTGCTGGTGAACTGTCGGTACCTGATGCTGCTCTTATGCACCGACCATGTGATTGGTGGCGTCGGCTCTCGCCAGCAGACAAACAATATTAAGAGGCCTGAATCAGGTGTGCTGAGAATGTGGTGGAGATTGATTCTCCACGTGAAAAAACAGACTTGATAAGGCAGCAGAATAATGTGGTTTTTTTACCATTAATGGTGAGCCAGAGCAAGGCGATGAGCCTGCTAAGGTTTATGATATTGAGTGTGCTGATAGCCAAAATGGAAAATTGCTTTCGATTGAGTCAAGTAAAAATATGAGAATGCACAAAATGGCGCTATACTTCGCGATTGTTTCCTCGATAGAAAACACAGAGTGTTAATTAGGAGTATAAACGATGGCGCGCGTAACCGTAGAAGATTGCTTGGAAAATGTAGATAACCGTTTTGAATTGGTACTGGTTGCCAGCAAACGTGCGCGCCAGCTGGCGAACGGTGGTGAATCTGAACTGGAATGGGAAAACGACAAACCGACCGTTCTGGCACTACGTGAAATTGCACAAAATAAGGTGAACGCTTCTATTCTGGTTGATAAACCAGCTAGTCTTATTGATGACGATGCGTTGCTGGGTGACCAGGATGCCGCTTCTACAGAAGCGCAAGGTGACTGGCCTACAACCACGAGCTAAACCTTGAGCAACCCTGCTCTGCTTGAATTCCCCGAAATTACACTTCCCAGCGAAGCGCGCGCGGATGATGCGTATGAGGCTTTATGTCTCGCGCTGGGTGATTATCTTGATGAGGAGCCGTTAGCTAATATTTACCACGCCTATCTTTTTGGCGCAAAGGCCCATCAGGGGCAGATGCGTAAGTCTGGCGATCCTTATATTACCCACCCACTCGCGGTGGCTACCATTCTAGCAGAGATGCGGATGGATGCTGATAGTATCGTCGCGGCAATTCTGCACGATGTGATTGAAGATACCCCAACTGGAAAAAAGCAGGTTGCTGAGCTCTTTGGTGACGATGTTGCATCGTTAGTGGATGGTGTCAGCAAACTGACCCAGATCGAATTTGAAAGCAAGGTCGAAGCGCAGGCGGAAAATTTTCGTAAGATGCTGTTGGCGATGGTGCAGGATATTCGCGTCATCATCATCAAGCTGGCCGATCGGCTGCATAACATGCGCACACTGGGCGCGATGCGCAGCGATAAACGTCGTCGTATCGCACGTGAAACGCTTGATATCTACGCCCCAATCGCCAATCGCCTAGGTATGAACGGGATGCGTACCGAGCTGCAGGAACTTGGCTTTTCAGAGTACTTTCCGATGCGCCATCGTGTGATTACAGAGTCTGTACGCAAGGCGCGCGGTAATCGCAAGGAGATTGTTAGTAAGGTGCAGGATGCGATTGAAGGTTGCTTGCAGGAAGAGAGTCTTGATGGCGCTGTTGATGGGCGTGAAAAGTTGCTCTATAGCATTTATATGAAAATGCAGAATAAGCAGTTGTCATTTTCTGAGGTGTTTGATGTCTATGCCTTTCGCATCACGGTGGATTCGGTGGACAGCTGTTACCGTGTCCTAGGGGCGGTGCATAATCTCTATAAACCACTGCCCGGTAAGTTTAAAGACTATATTGCGATTCCTAAGGCGAATGGCTATCAATCACTGCATACCATTTTGTTTGGCCCTTACGGGGTGCCGATTGAGGTGCAGATTCGCACTCGGGACATGGATCGTCTCGCTGAGGCAGGTGTAGCAGCGCATTGGCTCTATAAACAGGGCGATGAAGAGGGGACATTTGCGGAAGGGCGTTCTCATCGTCGCGTGCGCGAATGGATGCTTAGCCTGCTGGAAATGCAGAAGAGTTCGGGCGATTCTCTGGAATTCCTTGAGAATGTTAAGATTGATCTCTTTCCGGAAGAGGTTTATGTTTTTACTCCGAAAGGGACGATTATGGAATTACCGCGAGGCTCAACAGCGGTCGATTTTGCCTATGCGGTGCATACTGATGTGGGAAATCGTTGTGTGGCGGCGAAGATCGATCGCCGCTTGGGGCCACTCAGTACGCCGTTGATGAATGGGCAGACCGTGCGCATCATCACCACACCCGCAGCACAGCCGAATCCAACTTGGCTCAACTTTGTGGTGACGGGTAAAGCGCGCACGAATATTCGCTACTATCTGAAACACTTGCAACGTGATGAATCGATTGAATTGGGACGGCGTATGCTGGAACAGGCGCTCAAAGGTTACTCTTTGTCGCTCAATGAGTTGTCACCGGGTTATATGCAGATGATTATTGATGAATTTCGTTGCGACAAACTAGAAGGTGTTTTTGAAGATATTGGTCTGGGTAATCGTCCGGCACCACTGGTGGCGCGTCGTATTGCCGAGGCACCGGTTTTTAAAGGCGATGCGCAGAGCCGTTCTCAGACGCTAAAACATGCTTTTAGTCGCTATATGCCTGCTTGGTTGGGTGGTAATAAAATGCGACCGCTGGCTATTTCTGGTACTGAGGGAATGGTGGTGACGTTTGCACGCTGCTGCCATCCGATACCGGGTGACTCGATTCAGGGGTTTGTCTCTGCTGGGCGCGGTATCGTCGTGCATACCGAATCATGTAAAAATGTGGCAGACTTTCGCAATAGCCCTGAAAAATGGGTTGATGTGCGCTGGGAAGCAAACACAGAAGGCGAATTCCCGGTTGATATTCGGGTGGATGTGCTTAACCGTCGTGGCGTGTTAGCGACGATCGCATCGGCGATTGCTGAGATGGATGCGAATATTAATAACGTGTCGATCGATAGCCGTGATGGTAAATACAGTGCGTTAACTTTTTCGATCTCAGTGCAGGGGCGTATTCATCTGGCACGTGTGATGCGTCATGTGAAGGCGATCGAGATGGTGTCTCGAATTACGCGAATTAAGGGTTGATCATTTTAGAGGAGAAGGAAATATGGCGCGTGAAATTATTAGTACAGAACAGGCCCCGAGTGCGATTGGCACCTATTCACAGGCAGTGAAAGTGGCTGATGCGGTTTATCTGTCTGGGCAGATTCCACTGGTGCCTGAAACCATGGAGATGATTGATGGTGATACCGAGGCGCAGATCGTGCAGGTTTTTGAAAACCTGCGCGCGGTGGCGCAGGCTGCAGGTGGTGAGATGGCGGATATTGTAAAGCTCAATATTTTTCTCACCGATCTTGGTTGTTTTACGACCGTAAACGAGGTGATGGCACGCTATTTTGAAACGCCATTTCCAGCGCGTGCGGCGGTGCAAGTGGTGGCACTGCCACGTGGTGCTGAAGTTGAAATGGACGCGGTGATGCATCTTGGCGCGCGCGCCTGATCGCGTTTATCTGAGCGGCTATTTTATCTGAGCTAGCGAGAGAGCTACGATGAAAAAGGCAACGCTAGCCAAAGCCAACATAGCTGCGAATGGGCTATCGTCATCGGTTCGATATCTCAAAGGAGTGGGGCCGCAAGCGCTTGAAAAGCTGGCGCGGCTCGGTATCAATCAAGTGTGGGATCTCTTTTTTCACCTACCACTGCGTTACCAGAACCGAACCGAGATCGTACCGATTGGCGCATTGGTCGCCGGTGAAGAGGTGCTGGTGCAGGGCGAGGTTCAGGCCTCTGATGTGCGCTTTGGCCGTCGTCGCATGTTATTGACCCGCATCAGCGATGGCACCGGTTCGCTCACGTTACGTTTTTTTCACTTCACGGCTCGTCAACAGGCGGGGCTGAAAGCGGGCACTTGGGTGCGTTGTTATGGTGAGGTGCGTCATGGTCAGGCGACGCTAGAGCTGTCGCATCCGGAATATCATGAAATCGAACCGAATCAATCGCTGCCGGTGGAGGCACGCCTGACACCGGTCTACCCCACCACCGAAGGATTGCGCCAGGCGAGTATGCGGGCGCTGACTGATCAGGCGTTGCTGCAACTGTTACCCAGTGACAAAAACGGGTCATCTGATGAGGATGCACTACAGGAGTTATTGCCTGAAGAGGTGTTGATACAACTGGGGATGCCGCCGCTCGCCGAGGCGATTCATTATGTGCATCGTCCACCGGTTGATGCGTCGCAGTATGACCTGATCGAAGGCAAACACCCTGCACAGCAACGCCTCGCCTTTGAAGAACTGTTGGCGCAGCAGTTGAGCATGCAGCAGTTGCGGGAAAAGAATCGCGCGCAACGTGCGCCTCGTATGGAAGTGGCGGGTAAATTGCGCCAGCAGTTGCTTGATCAGCTCCCTTTTAAGTTGACCGGTGCACAGCAGCGGGTGGTGGATGAAGTGATTCATGATATGCAGCAGGCTTCTCCGATGCAGCGCCTAGTGCAGGGGGATGTTGGTTGTGGCAAAACAGTGGTTGCGGCGTTAGCGGTGCTACAGGCAGTGGAAGCGGGATATCAGGCGGTGGTGATGGCCCCGACTGAATTGTTAGCTGAGCAGCACCGGCAAAATTTTGCACAGTGGCTGGCACCGCTTAAGATTGAGATGGAATGGCTTTCCGGTAAATCGAAGGGCAAGGTGCGTGCTACTGCGCTGGCACGGATTCGCAGTGGTGAGGCGCAGGTGGTGGTCGGTACGCATGCACTGTTTCAGGAAGAGGTGGTTTTTTCGAAGCTCGGCTTTGTGGTGGTGGATGAGCAACATCGCTTTGGGGTCCATCAGCGTTTGGCGCTGCGCGAAAAGGGACGACAGCAGGGGAATCAGTTCCCGCACCAGTTGATCATGACCGCAACACCGATCCCGCGCACATTGGCAATGACTGCCTACGCTGATCTCGATAGTTCAGTGATTGATGAACTGCCGCCGGGGCGCAAGCCAGTTGAAACGGTGGTGTTGCAAGATGGGCGGCGTGACGAGGTGGTGCAGCGTGTTCATCAGGCGTGCCGCAGTGGTTGCCAGGCCTATTGGGTCTGCACGCTGATAGAAGAGTCGGAGGCGCTGCAGTGTCAGGCAGCGGAAGATACTGTTGAGCAGCTGGCAGAAGCACTGCCTGATCTGAACGTTGGGTTGATCCACGGGCGATTGAAAGCGCCGGAAAAATCGGCAGTGATGGCTGCTTTTAAGGCGGGTGAGATTGACCTGCTGGTGGCGACGACGGTGATCGAGGTGGGGGTCGATGTGCCCAATGCGAGCCTGATGGTGATTGAAAATGCCGAGCGGCTAGGTTTGGCGCAGCTGCACCAACTGCGCGGTCGGGTAGGGCGTGGTAGTGAAAAAAGCAACTGCGTTTTGATGTATCATGCCCCCCTGTCGCAGCAGGGTAAGGCGCGTCTGGCGGCGATGCGGGAGACCAGTGATGGTTTTGAGATTGCACGCCGTGATCTGGCGCTGCGTGGCCCGGGTGAGATCCTAGGCACACGGCAAACCGGTGAGTTGCAGTTTCGAATTGCTGATATTGTGCGTGATCAGGTGATGATCCCAGCGGTTAACCGCACGGCGGCGTTGTTAATGCAGCAGTACCCGCAGCGGGTGGCACCGATCATTCGGCGCTGGTTGGGGGATGCGGCGCGTTATGGCGATGTATGATGTGCGATTAATTTGATTTAATTTAACTGGGATATTTCATAGGATTATGTGCGGTTTTTCTTGCCTGTTACTTTTTAGCCTAGAATCAATACAAAGTGAAAGTTAAGCGACAAGGTGTTTGGCAGGAACCGGTGTGGCGAGCAGCGAGTAATGTACTGCGTGCCACACTTCCCAAGCGGCTGTTGCCGTGGTTATATGATCGTGGTTCGCTGACGTTGCGTCTAAAGCAGGCGAGTGGTGGTGATTCCCGAGTGCAGGTGTTATCGCAAGGATGGCAGCGGCCATTGCTGAATGAGCGGCTGGCGCTCGTAATGGGGCATCAAGAATATGCCATGGTGCGGCAGGTGCTGTTGATTTGTAAGGGGGAGCCATGGGTCTATGCGCGTAGCATAATTCCGCTGCGTACCATGAGTGGCGCGGGTCGGCAGCTATTGGTGCTGGACAACCGTCCGTTAGGGGCTTTTTTGTTTGCCAATCACGGTGTGGTGCGTGAGCCGATGGAAATTGCCTGTGTTCACCCTGATGAGATGCTTGATAATGATACGTTGGCCGGGTTAGGGCTTGGGCAGTAGAACGTGTGGGATCGGCGTTCTGTGTTTCGTTTTCAGCAGAAGCCGTTGTTAGTGAGTGAGTTCTTTTTGCCGTCTATTCCGGCGCGATAAGTTTTAGACAGAGGCTGGATATTTTAACGGTGTGGATTGTTGTCAACATAGTCGAGTTATTGCGCTGATGGCGCGTATGCAACAATATTGGTCATTGATGCGCTTTGATAAGCCTATTGGCACCTTTTTGCTGCTGTGGCCTACGATGTGGGCACTGTGGATCGCGGCGCAAGGGGTGCCGGATACTCATGTGCTGATTGTCTTTGTTGCAGGCGGGGTGTTGATGCGTGCGGCGGGCTGTGTGATCAATGATTATACTGACAGAGATATCGACTCAAAGGTGCGCCGTACCCGTGATCGCCCGATTACATCAGGCAAGATAGCGCCTAAATCGGCATTGATTCTATTTGTAGTGCTCTGTCTGATGGCCTTTGCGCTGGTGTTAACGATGAATACACTGACGATTATGATGTCGTTTGTGGCGGTATTTCTGGCGGGCACTTATCCGTTTATGAAGCGTTATACCCATCTGCCGCAGGTCTATCTTGGGGCTGCCTTTGGCTGGGCAGTGCCAATGGTATTTGCGGCGCAGACTGGAGCGGTGCCGAATGAGGCGTGGCTATTGTTTATTGCGACGGTATTATGGACGACTGTGTATGACACGATGTATGCGATGGTCGATCGAGCTGATGATCTGCGGATCGGAGTGAAATCGACCGCAATCCTGTTTGGTGATGGTGATCGTGCGATTATTGGTATAATACAGGCGCTCTTTTTTGTGGTGTTGCTGATTATTGGCCAGCAGGTGGCGTTAGGATTGTTTTATTACGGCGGTTTAGCCGTGGCGGGCTTGTTTGCCTGCTACCAGCAATATCTGCTACGTGAGCGAGATATCTTGCTCTATTTTCGTGCCTTCCTGAATAATAATAAGTTTGGTGCGGTGATCTTTATTGGCATCGCGCTGCATTACGCAGTACCACTGAATGGTTAGTGGTTGCTGTTTTCCTAAATCGAACTAAATAGAAATTTATTTGTATGTTGCTTTCATCTGTTGCTGTTGTTGCTGGCTTTATTTTTTTGGTATGGGGGGCGGACCGTTTTGTACTGGGGGCCTCAGCTATAGCGCGTAATTTTGGTATTTCACCACTAATTGTCGGCTTGACTATTGTCGGCTTTGGTACTTCTGCGCCTGAGATGCTGGTGTCAGGGATGGCTGCATATCAAGGTAATCCGGGGATTTCGATCGGTAACGCGCTGGGTTCCAATATCACCAATATTGCACTGGTGTTGGGTATTACAGCATTGATCGTGCCGCTCACTATTCATTCGGGCATTATCAAACGTGAGCTGCCAATCTTATTATTGGTGATGGTGCTAGCACTGCTGCTACTGATGGATGGCAATCTTGGTCAGGGCGACGGTCTGTTTCTCTTATTAGGTATGTTTTTGATGATCTTTTGGGTTGTTCGACTGGGGCTGAAAGAGCGTGATAGTGGCGACCTGATGTCGAGCGAGTTTGATACTGAAATCCCAGAGGGGATGCCGGCATCAAAAGCGACGTTCTGGTTAGTGGTCGGTATGGTGGTGCTGTTTGTCAGTTCTCAAATCCTGGTGTGGGGCGCGGTGAATATCGCTAAGGCCTTTGGCGTGAGTGACCTGATTATTGGGCTGACGATCATTGCAATCGGTACTAGCTTGCCAGAACTGGCGGCCACGGTGGCGAGTGCGCTCAAGAAAGAACATGAGCTTGCGATTGGTAACATCATTGGCTCTAATATGTTTAATATCCTTGGGGTGATGGCATTGCCTGGGCTGATCTACCCATCGACGGTACCAGATGGGGTGTTGACGCGTGATTATCCGGTCATGATTGGCCTGACGATTGCGCTATTCCTGATGGCCTATGGTTTTCGCGGTAAAGATGGCAAGATCAACCGTGTTGAAGGCGGGTTGTTGTTAAGTGCTTTTTGTGGCTATATGTACTGGCTTTACTTGGCAGCGGTATAAATTATAGAGTGAGCAGGAGAGGATATGCAGGCGATGAAGTTCAGGGTTGATAATGTGAAGTGTGATGGTTGTGCTACTAACATTCGTGATGGGCTGGGTAACGTTGAGGGCGTGTCACATATTTCAGTCGATGTTGCTAGAGGTGACGTTGAGGTGCATGGTGATACGCTTGCACGGGATGTGCTGACTGCTCGATTAGCTGAACTCGGTTATCCACCGTCGAATAGTTAACCGGGTATGTTGAATAATCTGGTGATTCCGGATGGTATTTTTCATTGAGCAGACGGGGGTGGGTTGCATTACTGCTGATAGCGCTGGCTGCATTGAGCTGGTGGTTGCAAGGTAGTGTTGAGCCAGTATCGCAGCAAATCTTTGAGAAAATGCAGCATGAACCAGATTATTATATGGATGAGTTTGAATCAACAGCGCTAAATTTAGTGGGGAAACCTGCACATAAGCTCTATGCTGATAATTTGAAGCACTATGCGAATAATGATAGCGCGACGCTTGAACGTCCGCATCTTGTGGTGTTTCGTAGTGAGGATGAGTTCTGGGATATTCGCGCTGAATCCGGGCTGGTATTGAATGGTGGTGAAACGATACTGTTACAAGGGGAAGTGATTATTTTGCGCATTACTGCAACGGATATCGAGGCACTACAAATTTATACCTCCAATTTAACCGTGTACCCGTATGTTAAATATATGGAGACGGCAGCGCGAGTCAAAATTAAGGATGGTCGCGGAAGGACAACGGCAATTGGGATGAAGACGGACCTCAGGCAACATCGAATAGAGCTATTATCAGCAGTGCGGGGGAGCTATGAACCACAAAGTCATTAGCTTATTGCTGCTGATGCTCTTGCCGGGCATCGCGCTGGCGTTGACCAGTGATCGAGAGCAGTCGATTCAGATTGAAGCCGATAGCATGGTGGTTGATGAAGGCACAGGGGTCAGCATCTACCAAGGCCGTGTCAGCTATGTTCAGGGAACGGTTAAGATGACGGCTGATAAGGTGACTATATACAGTGTTGGTGGCGAATTTCAGCATTTTTCCGCCGAGGGCGAGCGTGTGAGGTACCAGCAGATGCTCGATGATGATAAAGGTGAGCTGAAGGCAAAGGCGCGTTTGATTGATTATCACGCAGCTCAGGGGCATATCGTATTAAAAGGGAATGCCCATATGACGCGAGGAGAGGATGAGTTCTCGGGAAATCATATTGAATATGATGCGGATAAGGATATTGTCAATGCACGAAAGGCGGAAAATGGCGGTGAACGGGTACAGGTGGTGATTCAGCCGCGTGAAAAAAGGAAGGCGGAGTAAGTTGGGAAAACAGATGGACAATCGCCGCTGATGCATGCCCTCATTGCGTCCAATCTTGCCAAAAGTTATAAATCTCGCGAAGTGGTCAAAGATGTTTCGTTGGAGGTGAATAGTGGGGAGGTGATCGGCTTGCTGGGGCCAAATGGTGCGGGTAAAACGACTTGCTTCTATATGATTGTTGGCTTGGTTGGCTGTGATAAAGGCAGTATTGTGCTTGATGGTCAGGATATGGCGAGCTATCCGATGCATGTTCGTGCCAAGATGGGAGTCGGTTACCTGCCTCAGGAGGCATCAATTTTTCGCAAATTAACCGTAGCGCAAAATATTCTGGCGATACTGGAGATGCGCGGTGATCTGAATCGTGCGCAGCAACTGGCCCAGCTGGATGAACTGTTGGGCGAGCTTCATGTTACCCATTTGCGTGAGAATTTAGGGATGAGTCTTTCGGGTGGTGAGCGTCGGCGTGTTGAAATTGCACGCACATTGGCGACAAGTCCGCGTTTTATCCTGCTGGATGAGCCATTTGCAGGGGTTGACCCGATCTCTGTGGTCGATATTCAGCGCATTATTCGTTTTTTGACGGATAAGGGGATTGGGGTGCTCATTACCGATCATAATGTCAGAGAGACGCTAGGAATATGTGAGCGCGCATATATTATGAGCGAGGGAGTAGTGCTCGCAGCAGGCCCACCTGACGCGATTTTAGAGAATAAGCAAGTGCGAGATGTTTACCTTGGACAGGGTTTTCGACTCTAATGTTACGATTGGCACTGAAAAAAGGTGCCAACTACGATAAAATAATGGTCAAATAAATTAAGCAAGAAGGTGACGCCGAATCAGGACGGCGATATATGAAGCAATCCCTACAGCTCCGGCTTGGACAACAGTTGACGATGACGCCGCAGCTGCAGCAGGCGATACGCCTGTTACAGTTATCGACCCTTGATCTCCAGGCGGAGATTCAGGAGGCGCTTGAATCGAATCCTATGCTGGAGCTTACGGATGAGAGTGGCGACGATTCATCCGCTAAAGATTCTACTGCTGATCCCAGCGATCTTGCTTCTGATGTGTCAGTTGATGATGTGAATTCTGTCGATGCCGGTGTTGCTGGTGATGGCGATGTTGTTTCACAACTTTCCGATGCACTACCCGATGAACTGCCGGTTGATAGCTCATGGGAAGATACCTATGATAGCGTGATGCCGCAGACTTCTTCCGCTGCGATGCCTGAGAACAGTGATTATGAGAGTCAGGACGCATCGCCTGAATCGCTTCAGGAGCACCTCTTATGGCAGATGAGGTTAACCTCTTTTACTGATAAAGATATGGAAATCGCCACTGCGATTATCGATGCGATTGACGATCAGGGTTATCTTACCAGCCCCTTAGAGGATATCATTTCAGGTCTAGGTGAAGAACTCGAGACCGAGCTCGATGAAGTAGAGGCGGTGCTACATCGTATTCACAACTTTGATCCGATTGGCGTTGGTTGTCGTGATCTACAGGAGTGCATGCAGATTCAATTGCAGCATTTGAGCCCCGAAACCCCGTGGCTGGAAGAGGCGCGGAAGCTGATTACTGAACATCTTAAATTACTGGGTGCGCGTGATTACACACAGATTATGCGGCGCATGAAGTGCTCACAGGAAGAGTTAAAAGAGATGATGGTGTTGGTGCAGACGCTTAATCCACGCCCAGGTGCAGCGATATCTCCTAAACATGCAGAGTATGTGGTGCCAGATGTGATGGTTAGAAAACATAACGGAGCCTGGAAAGTTGAATTAAATGGTGAGGCGTTACCTAAGGTGCGTGTTAACAATGGTTACGCCGGGTTGGTTAAGCGTGCAGATAATAGCTCTGATAACACCTACCTGAAAAACCATTTGCAAGAGGCTAAGTGGTTTATTAAGAGCCTGCAAAGCCGTAATGAAACGTTACTGAAAGTAGCAACCTGTATTGTTGAGCGCCAGCGTGGTTTTCTTGAGCATGGTGAGGAGGCGATGAAAGCGTTGGTGTTGCACGATGTGGCAGAAGTCGTTGAAATGCATGAGTCGACCATTTCTCGTGTTACTACACAAAAATATATACACACGCCACGCGGCATTTTTGAATTGAAGTATTTCTTTTCCAGCCATGTTGGAACCGCGAGTGGCGGCGAATGTTCTGCGACCGCCATTCGTGCGTTAATCAAAAAATTGGTGGCGGCTGAAAACCCGGCAAAGCCGCTGAGCGACAGTAAAATTTCACAAATTCTTGAAGAACAGGGGATCAATGTTGCTCGTCGTACGATTGCAAAATATCGTGAGTCAATATCGATTCTTTCATCAAGTGAGCGTAAACGTTTGACATAACATGAGGTATTAAAATGCAAATAAATCTGACAGGTCACCATATTGATATCACCCCGGCATTACGCAACTATGTGAACGAAAAGCTGGATAAGCTGGCACGTCATTTTGATGGTGTGGGTAATGTTCATGTTGTGTTGGCGGTTGAGAAAATGGTGCAGAAGGCGGAAGCTAAGGTCCATGTAAGTGGCGCTGATCTGTTTGCGGATGCTGAAAATGAAAATATGTACGCGGCGATTGATGCACTGGCCGATAAGCTTGACCGTCAAGTGATTAAGCATAAAGAAAAACGTAAAGATCATCGTGGTCGTAATAAAGGGTTTCCGATTCAGGAAGAGGCACTTGACTCTGTTCAAGATGCTATCGATCCTAATTAGGGCCAGCTTCAGAAATAGTTTGTGTCTGGAAATAATAAAACATGCAAATAGAAGGATTTTTTCTGCCTGAAAGCGTTGTTGCTCAGCGGAAAATTGGTAGTAAAAAACGCGCACTTGAAGAGCTCAGTGATCTGCTCGTTTTTGCTTCTTCCGGCCTGACTCAGCTAGAAGTATTTGAGGGGCTGGTTGGCCGTGAACGCCTAGGAAGTACTGGGCTGGGGCATGGAGCGGCGATTCCTCATGGTCGACTTAAGGGAGTTGGCAAGCCTGTTTGTGCTTTTTTGCAGTTGCAGGATGGTGTGGACTTCGATGCGGTTGATAACCAGCCTGTAGATTTAATCTGTGCACTGCTAGTACCGAAAGAGGCAACCAGTGAACATTTAGAGCTGCTATCGATGTTGGCAGAGATTTTTGGTGATGAACAGTTTTGTATGCAACTGCGTGCGGCAACGAATGACGAAACGCTGTATCAGTTGTTGATGCAGTGGCAACCAAGTTGTTCTTCCGATCAGCAAGCGCAACCCTGCGCATAGTTTCGATGGCTAAATCGCTGACTGTCAATCAACTGTTTGAGAGTCACGCTGAAAAGCTGGTATTAGAGTGGGTGGCTGGTCGACGCGGTGGGATACGTGATATCCAATTCTCAAATGATGTTGTTGACGAGCATGGTTATGCTGAAATGCCAATGGTGGGGCATCTTAATCTAATTCAGCCAAATCGAATTCAAGTGATCGGAAAAACTGAATTTCAATACCTTGAATCGCTGGGTAAAAACTCATACCACGATACGCTTACAAAATTATTTGAAGAAAAGCCTGCTTTTGTGGTGGTGGCCGATAGTGCTGTGGCAACGCTTGACCTGGAACAGCGTGCGGAGCAGGCTACGGTTGTACTGCTGTCATCGCGCCTTAAAAGCGATAAGTTAATTGATCATCTCAGCTATTATTTGACCGGAATACTGGCCGAAACAAAAACGCTACATGGTGTGTTTATGGAGGTTAGAGGCCTAGGTGTCTTGTTGACTGGAGAGAGTGGTGTGGGGAAGAGCGAACTGGCGCTTGAGTTATTAACGCGTGGGCATCGTTTGATTGCTGATGATGTGCCTGAGTTCTCGCGGGTTGCACCGGACATCATCAGAGGAACATGCCCTGAACCTTTGCAAGGTTTTCTTGAGGTGCGAGGCCTCGGTGTGCTGAATGTTCGTGCGATGTACGGTGATAGTGCGATCAAAAAAGATAAAAACCTGCGCCTGATTATTCATCTCAAACCGATTGAGGATGAATATGTACGTAATATTGATCGGTTAGCGGGCAGTCAGCAGGATGAAATGGTGCTGGAGGTTGGCATACCCTGTGTGACCTTGCCCGTTGCACCGGGACGTGATCTTGCGTTACTGATAGAGGCGGCAGTGCGCAATCATATTCTTCGCTTGGGGGGGTATGATGGGGCACAGGATTTTATTGAGCGACAAAATCATTTGTTAAGCAGGGGTGAGTTATGAGGTTGTTGGTGCTAAGTGGATTGTCCGGTGCCGGAAAAAGTATTGCACTACAGGCATTAGAAGATCTCGGTTATTACTGTGTTGATAACTTGCCCATTGCTTTGTTGCCTGGCTTTGTTGCGCAAATGAAGGTGATGTCTGGTAAACGTCAGGTTAATGATATTGCGGTGGGGATTGATGCGCGTAATATGATTGATGATCTGCAGGATTTTCGCCCGATCCTTGATGAAATTAAAGAGCAAGGGATTAATTGCGAGGTGATTTTTATCGTTGCAAATGATAACGCCCTGATTAAGCGTTTTAGTGAAACGCGACGTAAACATCCACTGACAAATGATGATGTTCCTTTGCTTGAGGCAATTGCCGCGGAGCGGAACCTGTTGAACCCAATTGCGGATTGCTCCGATCTCCATATCGATACGAGTCAGACCAATGTACATCAATTGCGTGACCAAATTCGAGATCGCGTGGGCCGAGATGCGAGTTCGGTGTTGTCACTACAGTTTCTCTCATTTGGTTTTAAACATGGTCACCCGATTGATGCAGATTTTGTTTTTGATGTACGTTGTTTGCCGAATCCCCATTGGGATCCGGCTTTACGCCTGCAAACCGGGCGTGATGATGATGTTATCAAATTCCTAGAACAGCAGGCGATTGTGAAAGAGATGCAGGTTGATATCACCGCGTTTATTGAGCGCTGGGTACCTAACTTTGAGGCGGATAATCGTAGTTATTTGACGGTGGCGATCGGTTGTACGGGCGGCCAACATCGCTCTGTTTATATGACCGAGACACTTGGGGCTTATTTTAAACAGCAACGTGAGCGTGTATTGATTCGCCATCGTGAGATTATATGAGCGTTGGCCTGCTGATTGTGACTCATGGCGAGGTTGGCCAGGCACTGCTTGACTCGGCATACGGCATGCTTGGTAGTTCGGTATTGCAAGTTGCTGTGATCTCTGTTTCAAATGGAAGTGATCCTGATGAAGTGGTTCAAGAGGTTGATGCAGCCATATCCACGTTAAATCAAAAAGATGGTGTGTTGTTACTAACGGATATCTATGGTGCAACCCCCAGTAATATTGCAATGAAATTTCAGGATGACAGTATGCATTTGATGGTGGTGTCTGGGGTCAATCTACCGATGCTGATTCGTGTTCTTAACTACCCTGATTTAAGCATCGAGCAGTTGTTGGAGAAGGCGTTGGGTGGCGGCCGTGATGGTGTTTTTCGTTGTCGACGTGAAGAGCTATAACGTCCATGATTAGCGTGGAGATTAGCATTGTTAATAAACTGGGTTTGCATGCGAGGGCAGCTGCTAGGTTTGTGACACTGGCTGCTAGTTTTGACAGTGACATAAAGGTCACGCGTGGTAGCCGTTGTGTGAATGGAAAAAGCATTATGGGGGTGATGATGCTAGCGGCGGGCAAAGGAATGCAGATTGAAGTCACGGCTGATGGTAGTGATGAGACACCGGCGATTGAACAGCTACAGCAATTAGTGGCGCAGCGTTTCGGTGAAGATGAATAGCGAGTCAGGACTGCTTCCTGGGTGCTGGGTAGTGAGCTGCAACTAGAAAAATGGTGACCACCGAATAAATCAGGAGTCTCTTTTTTATGGCGTTAATGCTCAATGGTGCAGGGGTTTCAAGAGGGGTCGCGATTGGGCCGTGTCTGGTGATTCGTCGTGGTGAACTTGAGGTGCTTGAGTACGCGATCCCTCGCGAATTAATAGATGACGAAGTTGCGCGTTTTGAATCTGCCATCAAAAAAGCACAACAACAGCTTAGTCAAGTGCGTCAACAAATCCCTGTTGACACCTCGCCAGAAATTAGTGCTTTTATTGATACTCATCTACTAATGATTGAAGATGCAGCGTTATGTCGAGCACCCATCAACTTGATCCGTCGTCAGCAATGTAACGCTGAATGGGCATTGAAGTTACAACGTGATGCGTTGGTGACTGTCTTTGATGTGATGGATGATCCTTATTTGAAAACGCGGCGCGATGATGTTGATCATGTGGTAAAGCGTATTCAAAGGATTTTATTAAGCCATCAAGAACAGGCGGATGATATCGTTTTTCAGCGGGCCAGGGGGTGTGTCGTTGTAGTTGATGAACTCTCCCCAGCGGATATGTTATTAATGTATCAACGTGGCGTGGCGGGCTTTATTACTGAAGATGGTGCGCCCAATTCGCATACGGCTATACTAGCGCGAAGCCTAGGTGTACCAGCTGTGGTTGCTGTGCGCAATGCCTGCCGTTACGTACTCCAGCATGAACAGTTAGTGGTGGATAGTCGATATGGTGCGGCGATTGCCTCACCTGATGAGCGCGCATTGGGTTTTTACCAGCGCTGTATTCAGCATGACAAGTCACGCGCTGTTGCGCTAAAAATGATCAAAGGATTACCTGCGGTTACACAAGATGGTTGTGGTATTCACTTGATGATGAACCTTGAATTGGTAGAAGAGATCGAGTTCAATAAAGAAATGGATGCGGATGGGGTTGGCTTATTTCGCACAGAAATGCTTTTTATGAACCGAGTCGTGTTACCCGATGAAGAGGAGCAGTATCAGGTCTATGCAAAATTAATGCGTGCCTTTAAAGGGCGACCTGTCACCATCCGCACCCTTGATATCGGTGCGGATAAGCAGATCAATGTTAATCCATTGAATGATTATTATGGCTCGAATCCAGCACTTGGTCTGCGTGCGATACGTCTCTCTCTTAAAGAACCCCAGCTATTTTTACCACAATTACGCGCTATCCTGAGGGCCTCGGTATTGGGTGAACTACGCATGATGATACCGATGCTGTCGAATATGAGTGAAGTACAGCAACTGTATCGTCTAATAAAAATGAGCAAAGCGGTCCTGAAAGAAAAGGGACAGCCATATGATGCGACGATGAAGGTTGGTGCAATGATCGAGGTGCCCGCAGCGGCTATTGCCGCGAGTGCCTTTGCCAGACAATTTGATTTTCTGTCGCTCGGTACCAATGATTTAATTCAATATACACTTGCTACTGATCGCATGGATGCCGCTGTTGGCCATCTTTATGATCCACTACACCCGGCTGTACTGCATTTAATTCAGATGACCATCGCCGCCGGTGAGAAGCATAATACGCCGGTTTCAATGTGCGGTGAAATGGCGGGAGATCCAGCATATACCGTTTTGCTACTAGGCATGGGGTTACGGGAGTTCAGTATGTCTGCTTCGATGTTACTAGAAGTGAAAGGTATTATTAATGATAGTGATGTGTCGCTATTATCCCGGCAAGTGAGCACCTTACTGGATCTTGATAGTCCGGATGAGATCATGGCTGCCGTTGGTGCGCTTGGTAAAGCTTGACTATGCGCAGTTCAGAATGCCTGTGTTTATAGTGCTAAAAATGGCGTTATTGATTTTAAAGCAATAAAAAATTTTCCATTTCACACTACATTTCCTTACACTGTTTTAAGTAGCAAGTGAAAGGAGTAGGGGAATGCCAAACACACATGAACAAGAGAAACGTCAGCAACGGCTAGAGGTCTTTAGTCGTGCACTGGAGTTCGATACATTGGCCAATGTGCGTGGCATGCTTAACAAGCTTCATCCTGCTGAAGTTGCTCATCTACTGGAATCCTTGCCTCATCATGAGCGTTCGCTGTTATGGGGCCTGCTTGATGTTGATGTCAGTGGTGAAGTATTAACACACGTTAATGATGATCTTCGCGCATCACTGATTGGTGAGATGGCGACGGATGAGTTGGTGGCTGCTGCCGAAGGGCTGGAGACGGATGACCTCGCTGATATTTTGTTGGATCTACCTTCTGCAGTGATCGATGAAGTACTACAGGCGATGGATGAGCAGAATCGCTATCGCCTGCAGTCGGTGATGTCCTACCCTGAAGATACCGCAGGCGGCCTGATGAATATCGATGCCGTTACGGTACGTCCAGATGTGACACTTGATGTGGTGTTACGCTACCTGCGTCTGCGAGGCGAAATACCGGAGACAACGGATACCCTGTTTGTGGTTGATCGTAATGATCGCTACCTTGGTCAATTGCCTTTGACGGTGCTTTTAACCCAGCTGCCGGTAAAGATGGTACGTGATGTGATGTTCTCTGAAGGCGAAAGTATTCTGGTAGAAACCTCAGCAACGGAAGTGGCGGGGCTGTTTGAACATCGCGATCTGGTATCGGCACCGGTACTCGATGAAAATCATCGTCTGCTGGGCCGTATCACCATTGATGACGTGGTTGATGTGATCCGTGATGAGGCCGAGCACTCAATGATGAGCATGGCCGGTCTCGATGAAGAGAGTGATATGTTTGCCCCCGCCACGGTCAGTGCGCGCCAACGCGGTGTGTGGTTGGGACTCAACCTTGCAACAGCGCTGCTCGCCTCATGGGTGATAGGAATCTTTGATGCCACGATTGAACAGGTGGTGGCGCTGGCCGTGTTGATGCCGATCGTTGCCAGCATGGGGGGGATCGCTGGTAGCCAGACTCTGACGTTAGTGATTCGCGGTATCGCACTGGGGCAGATTGGGCGTGCCAATGCACGCAAGCTGCTAATGAAAGAGATCACCATTGGGCTATTGAATGGCGTGTTGTGGGCGCTGGTGGTGGCTGCTGTGGCCATTCTGTGGTTTGGCAATTATCAAATTGGCTGGATCATTGGTGTTGCGATCATGGTTAATTTGCTGGTCGCCTCAATCGCGGGAGCCTGCATTCCACTGTTTCTCAAGAAGATGGGGGCTGATCCGGCATTGGGTGGTGGTGTGATGCTGACCACTGTTACGGATGTGGTCGGGTTTTTTGTCTTTCTTGGATTGGCGTCAGTGGTGTTACTGTAAGAGACCTTTGCACGAGAACTCATTTTCGTTCCAGTAAGGCAACAATGACCGATGACCGAAAAAATGGAGTTTACACGCAGTAAATGACTGTTTTGAGATCATTTATAACGCAGCTGGAGCGGAAAATAGACTCGTGCAAAGGTCTCTGTAAAAATGATGCGCCGCACTTTTGTTAAGTACGGCGCATGATAAGGATTAGCAATTAAGCCTTATCCATCATCCCATACAACATCTGAATTTCTTCGGGCCAAATCGCTGGTTCAATCGTCTCCAGCACCAGCGGGATATCTTTGATGCGTTCGTCATTGATGATGAAGTTAAAGGGATCTAGCCCTAGTTCTCCTTTGCCCAGACTATGATGACGATCAACCCGCGAGCCAAGTTTGGGCTTTGAGTCGTTGATGTGCATGCCCTTTAAATATTTGAAACCAACAATCGCTT